>JANODQ010000030.1:0-1711 GCA_031412775.1 Pirellulaceae bacterium
GCGTTGGTAATACCGCAAGTTCCCAAACGTATAAAAGAATGGGCTTATGCAGGTTTTGCGTTTGACTTTATATTTGCCTCCATCAGTTATTTTGCAGTAGAAGGTGTTGTATTTCTGTCTTTTTTTCCATTGGTATTCTTAGGAATCCTGGCAGTTTCCTACATATTTTGGAATAAAACAAGATTATTCCTTGACGGTAAAGCACTGCGAGAAACGCCATCCGTTGGTTTGGCAAAAACTGGGGCAGACGGAATAACAATGACTTCTTTCTAAGCTGCCGGAGCTTTTGATACAGCCTGGCTCAATTCTATTCGGCTTTGCGTTGTTATCTTCATTTTGTGTACCGTAGGGGTATTGCCATTTATATTTTTAATGGAAATTAAATTGAAGGCAAAACCCCATTGTCTACCAAGCTTGGCCAATTTAAGAAGCCAACCTTGCAATTGCAAAGAACGCTCCAGCCATATTATTCTCTGGCAAAACCAGGAACAGAACTTAGCCCCAAGGCAAAGTCTTTGGGCAAGCGAGCAACCGGCTTCCCACAAGCAATCAACATCGATCAGCAGGCAAACAATTCCTATCTGCAAGCCACCAATGCTCACCTGCAACTAAACAACGATCATTTGCAAGCAAACAAAAAGCATCTTAAAACAGACAACGACCATCTTCAAACAAACAATGCTCGTCTGCAAGCAAACAACCACCATCCGCAGTCAAACAACACCCATCTGCAACCAAACAATGCCTCCTGGCGGGCAAACAAAAGTCTTTTGCAAACAGATGATTGGGTACATTAATATGCTTTCATTTTGTTGAAATCTTTAAGTCGGGGAGGGATGGGAGCCGTTTTGTGCGGCAATTCTCAAAAATATTTACACCGTCTACAATCATCTTTTACGGTCAGGTAGCAGGGTGAGGGGCGCATTACATACTAAAAATTACACATGGGTTGTTTATTAAATACCTGCAATTTCGCAGCCTCATTTTAAATCCAATTGTATGGTTATGCAAAAACTTCGATTAAATTTTGCAAGGTTTACAGATTCCGGCATTTTAACCAAAGCCCGGCAAATTTTGCAAGACATGACAGGCAATGCCTATTTTGCCAACCCCATTCCCACGCTGGCAGATCTTCAGCTAGCCATTGATGCGTACTCCCTGGCGCTGGTAAATGCCGCCGACCTTGGGCGCCTCAATGTGGCAGAAAAAAATGCTACCCGCCAAAAGCTGGAGCTGCTGCTCGCCCAGCTTGGCATGTATGTAATGTACGTGGCCAATGGGTCGGAGCTGGTACTTACCAGTAGCGGTTTCGACCTGGCAAAGCAGCGGGAAGTAGCCGTTATTACCAACCCCGGCAGTGTTACACTCGGCAATGGTATCAGCACCGGTCAGCTCACCACCCTCGTGCAGGCGCAGGCCGCAGCCAAGGGTTACAGCCACGAGTACACGCTGTACCCGGTAACCGAGGCCAGCGTGTGGACGAGCAACCCAAGCAGCCGCTGCAAAACAACTTTTACCGGGCTGGAACCCGGCAAAAAGTATGCAGTAAGGGTAGGGGTGCTGGGCAACAACGAAGAGCTGGCCTACAGTGGCATTGCCACTATGTATGTGCAGTAAGCATCTTGTAGTGCCTGCCAGTATTTAACCAAAACAGCCGCAGCCATGCGGCTGTTTTTTTGCGTTATCTACAGATATGAAATATTATTTGTAT
>JANODQ010000031.1:0-5090 GCA_031412775.1 Pirellulaceae bacterium
CTGTACCTCTTCGCACTTGCATCGAGTAGCACTGGCAGTGTTGGTCGTGCGACTTGGATGATGTTCGCATTTTGGATTGGGACGCTTCCGTTGTTGTCGCTGCTAGCAATCGGTAGCGAATCATTACGCAATCGAAATGTGTTTTCTAATTTGGCTAAGATTCCAGTCTTTGGAGTGCTTTTCCGAATCCCGCTCCAGGCAGTGGTTGCTTCTCTGATGATTGCTTTCGGGGTTTACACGATAGCATTTCGATCGCAAATTTCGCTCGACCGAATGATTTCGCCGATTCATGCGGGGGAATTAAATCAAACAAGTATCGCTTCCTTAGGCGACGAGCCGCTTCCATGCTGTAAGGAAAGAATAGATAAAAACAACAAGGAGGTAGAATCGGCAGCTCAAGCGATCGATTCTACTCCTGAACCAGTGAAGGCGGTTTACCCTGTGTCGAATGGAAGTCTTTCTGATAAAGCTGAATACCCGAAATCCAAATCGATGGGAGGAAGGTGATGATCGCTTTAGAAAGGAACACCGAAGATGATCGTTTACTAGAGAAGGATACAGAAGAGAAGGATGCAAAACTGCGAGCCTCACCTGCGACTGTCGCACAGCCGGCATTTACGTCTCATGAGGCAGCGTGCGATCATTGTGGGCTCGTTTCAGCATCGATTGTTACATCGAATGATCATGTATTCTGCTGTCACGGATGCATGGGTGCATTTGCGTTGATTCATCAAATGGGGCTTGATGATTATTACGCACTTCGCGAGGGATCAGGTAGCGTTGACGTTGCTGGTGCAGATACCATTTTCAAACAAAAAGCTCCCACCCTCGCAGCGATTGAAATGCTCAAAGACTTGGAGGCGGCTGGTGTTGATGTTCATCAGACTTCCGATGGACTTTGCGAAGTACGCTTAACGGTTGAGGGGCTCCACTGTGCGGCTTGTTCGTGGCTGATAGAACGAATGCAACCGACGCTTCCGGGGGTCCATTCGGCTCAAGTTCGGATGAATGATCGATCGATTCATTTGGTTTACGATCCAAAGAAAACGAACCCGTCGAAAGTCGCAAGTCGACTTGCTCCGCTTGGTTATCTGCTGCTGCCCCAGCATCGTGATGAGGCAGACCAAAGCACGAATCGACATCAACAGCGCGAGCACCTTATTGCAATCGCCGTTGCTGCGTTCCTGGCGGCAAACGCAATGTGGATTGGAGTTGCGTTATACGCAGGTGAGTCAACCGGGATGCTCATCGAACATACGTATTTTTTCCGATGGATCGGAACCATTTTGGGAGTGATGGCTGCCGTATTCCCAGGACGCGTTTTCTTTCGGTCTGCTATCAGTGCGGTACGAACTCGCACTGCTCACGTGGACATCCCGATTGCGCTTGCCCTCGCAATGGGAATTATGGGTTCTGTGTTTGGCACAATTTATGGATACGGGCATATCTACTTCGACTCATTAGCTTCTTTAGTTTTGCTTTTGAGAATTGGTCGCTACATTCAATTTCGTTCGCAGTACGTGGCGGGGCTTTCGCTAGAAAAATTGTTTCGTTGGACCAGCGCGATGACGACTCGTGTCGCTGAAGACGGATCGTTGCAAACGGTTGCTGCTTCACAACTGAAAGCGCGAGATATTGTGGTCGTGCAGCCTGGCGAAACGCTTCCAAGCGATGGACTCGTCGTGCAAGGTCGCAGTCACTTGAATGTAAGTTGGCTGACTGGTGAAAGTGTGCCTCAGTCGATCTCCATTGGTGATCGAGTCGTCGGTGGCACGATGAATATCGACTCGCCAATTCAAGTTTGCATTACCGAATGTGGTAAGCAGAGCCGGCTTGGACAGCTGGAAGAAGTGATTCGCAACGCAGCAGGAGATCGAACGCCGCTAGTTCGAGCGGCAGACAAAATCGGCAAGTGGTTTGTCGTATTGGTCCTTCTGTTGGCTGTTGGTTGCTGGGTTGGTTGGTTTTGGTTGGAAGGCCCCACCACTGCCACGATGCATACGGTTGCGTTATTAACGATCGCATGCCCTTGTGCAATTGCCTTAGCAGCGCCATTGGTTATTACGATTGCGATTGGACGTGCCGCTCGACAACAAATCTGGATTCGCGACGGTCAATGTCTGGAGCGGCTCGCCAAACCAGGTCTCATGTGGTTTGACAAAACAGGAACACTGACCGAGGGGAATATGAAAGTGCAGCAATGGAATGGCTCTCCAGGTAGTATTCGCTGTGCCCTCGCGGTCGAATCACAATTGAACCACCCGATCGCAAGAGCGATTTGTGAATACGCTCAGTTACGAGTGACGCAACGATCTCAATTTGAATTGCAAAGTATTGTGGCTGAAAATATTCGCTCTATAGAAGGGCTTGGTGTATCGGCGGTGGTTAACGGAGCTGATGTTTTGATAGGTTCAGAACGACTTCTTCGATTGCATGACATTTCTATAGCGATGAATTGGAAAGCAATACATGAACGAGTTTTGCAGGATGGTATGACACCAGTTTGGATTGCAATCGATGGAGTGATTGAGGCGATCGTATCGATCGGTGACTCGCTAAGGGATGATACGATCGGAGCGCTTAAGGCCCTCCAGTCAAAAGGCTGGAGGCTTGGGATTTTATCGGGAGATCGAAAAGAGGTTGTCGATTATTGGCGGAAACGCATCGAGAGTAATGGAATCTTTTTTGACAAAGCGATTGGCGAAGCCAGTCCCGAGCAGAAAGTCGATACCGTTCGATCGTCGCGCGTGAATGAGAAACATGCAGTCGTATTTGTTGGCGATGGCATCAACGACGCGGCAGCTTTAGCAGTCGCTGACGTAGGGATAGCCATTCGAGGCGGGAGCGAAATAAGCCTCCGAGCGGCACCGATATATGTCGCTAGCAACCGCCTTCGATCCATCGAGCAACTTGTCGATGCTTCCTCGTCAACGCTTCGTACGATCCGAAAGTGCTTTGGCATTTCGTTGGTCTATAATTCCATCACGATTTCCCTAGCCGTAGTTGGCCTTATTCACCCGTTGATCGCCGCTATCGCCATGCCCATTAGCGGACTTACCGTTTTGGGATTAGCGATTGCGGGGAACTCCTTTGAGAAGACCAAGACATCATGAGTGTCCTCTACATCACGCTTCCCATTGCATTGTTGATGGGAGCAATCGGATTGTACGCATGTGTTCGCTGTATCGCTTCGGGGCAGTATGACGATTTAGAATCACCTGCGTTGCGTATACTACAAGACGATGTCGATATCCATTCCAAGAAAAGCGACGAGTAGCTTACTATGTGTAGTCGCCATAACACAATTCGCAGTCGAGACGTTCAGAGCTTACTTTTTGTTGGGATTTTTTGTGTCATAAGTGTAGGACGCGTCGCGGCTCAGAAGGATTCCTTCGAAGGGCCACCCGTCGACTATCTCAAGCGGGCGGTTCACGACCCAGTAGCGATTCTCGCGAAAAAACTTTCTTCAGGCGAAGCCGATCTCCAGTACGATCGGAAGCATGGCTTTTTGAAGTCGGTATTACGGGCGCTTGACATCCCAGAGAGCTCACAAGTTCTTGTGTTTTCGAAAACAAGTCTTCAACTACAACGGATTTCTCCACGGCATCCAAGAGCGATTTACTTCAATGATGACGTTTACGTTGGATGGTGTCTTCATGGCGACGTTATCGAATTAGCGTCCACTGATCCGGAGCAAGGGGCGATTTTTTATTCTCTGAAACAAAGTGAGTTTGCTACCCCCAATATGCTGCGCGATAGGGGGCAGTGCCTCACCTGTCACGCATCCAGTCGTACGCAAGACGTACCAGGGTATCTCGTACGAAGTGTTTCACCGGATAAAGCAGGCCATCCAATTTTAGGGAGTGGTACATTTACAACCGACCATACGAGTCCGTTTGCGAATCGTTGGGGGGGATGGTACGTGACCGGAACTCACGGTCGAATGGAACACATGGGTAACCAAAACTATTCAGAAGACAAGAAATCCAGCTCGCAACCATCGGGACTTAATCGCAAGTCATTAGAAGAATACTTTGATACATCTGCTTATGTAACACCACATAGTGATCTGGTTGCACTGATGGTGCTCGAGCATCAAACACAAATGCACAATGCAATCACCGCGGCAAGTTTTGAAACGCGGCAAGCGTTGGCTCAATCATACGACATGAACGAACTTCTGGAGCGTGAAGAAGGGTTCGTAAGCGAAAGTGCCCAGCGAAGAATGGAAGCCGTTGCAGACCAATTGCTCTATCATCTATTCATGTGTGAAGAATTCCAGCTTCAGGATCCCGTTTCTGGCACCAGCAATTTTGCTTTGGATTTTGTGAAGCGAGCCAAAGTTGACTCGAAAGGGAGATCGCTGCGAGATTTCGATTTGCAGACGCGGCTTTTCAAGTATCCTTGCAGCTATTTAATCTATTCGCCTTCGTTTGATCGACTGCCAGACAAGATTTTGCAGATAGTTCTAACAAAGGCCTTAAGAATTCTTGATGGAGAAGAAGTATCCGCAAAATATTCCCATTTGACGAAGGAAAATCGGACCGCCATTCTTGAGATCTTGCTTGAAACGAAACCGTTGGCTCGCGAAGCGTTTCAACAATTGACCTCTGCAAGGTGAAATCCTTTCACACTCCGTCCGTAGCGTAAGTCGCCTTCTCTAAAGCTATAATAGATTTTCAATCAGCGTCATTTGATTTAGGAAACTTATGGGTTGCAAAGAACATCATCATCATTCTGGACCACCAATCTTTGAAGCGATTGAGACAGCCGCTTGTGCATTTTTTGGGCTGCTGGGGTTTGGGTTGTCTCGTTACCTGGGTGACACCGAAGGCGGGACTCCAGCAACGCTTGCGATCGTCTCGTGGGTGATTGCGTACGTTGCTGGAGGATATAGGCCGTTTATTGAATCTATCCTCGATCTTCGAAATGGCAAGTTGAGTATCCATACTTTGATGGTCGTTGCTGCTATCGGTGCGGCGATCTTAGGCGATTGGATGGAAGGGGCGATTTTGCTTTTCCTGTTCGCGCTTGCCGAGACACTCGAAACCTTTGCGACTTATCGAACGAATCAGTCGATTGAATCTTTG
>JANODQ010000032.1:0-1907 GCA_031412775.1 Pirellulaceae bacterium
CACTCGATCGTGCTGTCGGCCTTCACGAAGCTCTACGTCAGCATCCCGATGGCGACCCGGCCCAAGCTCCACTCGGAGGACCTGAACCTCCTGGACCCGTTCATCCGGAAAAAGTTCCGGGAAGGCAATCGGTCGTTTTTCGACGGGCTGAGCTACTTCGAGAAGTCGGACGAGCTGATGCGGTTCATCCGGGAGACCATGGACAAGTTCGTGTTCTCGGGCCTGCCGCGGTGGGAGCTGCCCGCCGGCGACCCCGTGATCGTCGGGCTGCTCGCCCTGATGGTCGAGTGCTTCGACTACGGGCTCATCCGCGCCAACCAGTGCGACCTCCTGCTCAGCCAGCTCTACATGATCTGCGAGCTGCTGGCCTCCCTCGAGTGCCAGATCAACCGCAAGTTCGAGAGCCGGACCAAGGACTTCGAGCGCTACTACCAGAACTTCATGAAATGCAAGATCGCGATTTCCAAGATCCTGATCCATATCATCGCGGTTTTCTGCGACGGCGACTATCACGACTCGGTCGAGCTATTGCGGCAGGACGCCAAGACCGAGGACCTGCTCCGGTACTGCCTGCTGGACAAGCAGGCCGCCTACGGCAACGTCTCGCTCATCGTGCTCAAGTACCTCGCGCCGCGGCTCGAGATCGGCGATATCAAGGAGTTCCCGAAGGTCCTCGAGCAGAACCTCTCGGTCATCTTCAACTTCATCGGCGACTACCAGAACGACTTTTTCACCCAGAGCCTCTCCTGCATTCGGGAGGAATACAAAAACTACTATTTCGGGAACGAGGGGTTCGGGTCGGCGCTGCGAACCGGAGTGGGGGCGATCGTGCAGAAGCTGGGCGCGCTAAACGTCAAGCTCCGGCGACAGACGACCACCTCCTTCACCGAGCTGAAGGACGACTTCACGGCCTTCCTCGAGCAGCTCAAGACCCTGCTGCAGGAAAACGAGGAGAGCATCCCGCTGCGGCTAGAGCTGACCACCTACAACCTCCCGGCGCTGATCATCAAAAAGCTCGATATGATCTACTCGGTCCCGGGCGAGACCTCGGCGATGATGCGGACCGCGGTGTTCGTGCTCAAGGGCCTGCTCCGGGCCAACTACCCCGGCCAGTCCTGCCTCTTCACCGGCAACGCCTTCGCGAGCTTCGAGTCGATGTTCGTGCGCAACAACCTCCTGATGACCCACCTGCTCTACGCCGTCTTCCAAAACGACTACCACATGCTGAACCTTTCAAACCGCGTCTTCGCCTTCAGCCTGCAGATCTACCGCCGGCTGATCGACGACTTCCGGGCGCGCTTCACCGAGGGGAGCGACGCGGCCTTCCACAACGTCCTAGGCTCCATCTTCATCTTCAACTACTTCTACGACGAGATCCTCGACCTGAACCTCTCGCGGGTCCGGTGCAAAAAGCGCTACGACCTGGTCATCGCGGCCGAGGTGGTCGACATCGTCCGCAACTACTCCTTTAAAGCCGTTTTCGACTCGGAGTACCTTTCGGACTACAACGACGTCAACTTCAAGGGCATGTCCGACATGCCCGAGCTGCGGACCTTCGAGGACGTTAAGAGCCTGTTCAAAAACAAGGAGCCCAAGATAGTTCTCTACGAGACGCTGTTCTCCTTCATTAAGCTGTTCAACAAGAGCACGTTCAACGTCTACTCAGGGGAGGTCTACGAGAAGATCCGGGAGTTCATGGACGACGCGTTCTTCGACCGGCTGCCGGTCAACTTCGTCAACTCGATCCTCGTTCGGACCGAGATGTTCAAAATGTTCGACCGCTTTTACATCTACTTCACCAATCACATGCTCAACAGACGCGGGGTCTACAACAAACGCCAGGACGGGCTGATCGGCGAGTACTTCCTGCCCGACAACTCGATCAACATCAAGGACAAGCTGCTGGA
>JANODQ010000033.1:0-3638 GCA_031412775.1 Pirellulaceae bacterium
ATGTGTCGCCATAAAATCGGAAGATAACTGAGCTCAAATTCTCTTGCGATTGTAAACTCGGCGTCGAAGGTCGAATCGTCCATTTGCACCGACTCAGTAACGATAATCGAGCCACGTCGCATACCACAGCCCCATCCAACACCAATTTCGCCTAACAAAAGGAGCGTACCGGCGATCATAAAACTCGCGCCATGATCACCACAGCTTCCACCAATAACCAGGGTTCCTCTTCGCATTCTCTCCGCAACACGATCGCCGCACGAGCCCGCAATGATGCAATCACCACCTCGCATTCCTGATTTGGCTCCAGGTGCTGGCCCCGCGACTCTATTACCCGCAGAGCCCCTTACCAGAACACGACCATCACGCATTCCACAACAAAGCTCGTCGCCGCAATCTCCCCCAACGATAATGGTTCCATCCCGCATGCCAAAGCCGACTTGGTCTCCAGTGGATCCCTCGACCAAGATCACGCCACTGTCCATCTCAAACCCAATACGATCCATGAGCGAGCAATCGCCTCGAAGCACTACTTGGTGACTCTCGGCCTCACTAGCTTGACCACTATTCCAATGCAGCTCAAACAATTCTTTCACCGCAAACTCTTTAGAAGCGGCAAAACTCTTCAGCTTGAGATTCTGTACCTCGTCGATCGACATAGCCGCCAAGCGGCTCGGCAACAACGGTGAAGCATCAACACGTTCAGCAATCTTTTGACGACTTTCAAAAATCCATTCCATAGCCTGTTATGATACCTGGGTAGCCGATCTCAAGAAAGTCGGCTTAAAGATTGCGCAAGTCGCATCTCATAGCGTTCCTTCAAAAAGTTTGTTCATGCTTCGTGTCTACATCCTCGCTGGAGGTCGATCATCTCGGTTCGGTAGCGATAAGGCTCGCGCGACAGTGGACGATATTCCATTGGTGGTCCGACTTCAGCAATCTATCGCACAAAACATTAGCTCGCAGAACTTTGTGATCGCAAATAAAGTCGATGCTTACCGTGATCTAGGGCTAGCGACACTTGCCGACGACGTCCCGCACCTAGGACCCGTCTCGGGAATCGCGACAGCTCTCCAACACTTTCAAAACACACCAGCCTTTGTTGAAAATGCGACTTCCTATGAAAGCGATTGTCGTTTGCAAATCGCTGATCTTATCGCGTCGCAATGGTGCCTCATCCTAAGCTGTGACTTGCTGGAATGGCACAACGAATGGTTACTATGTCTCACCAACGCATTGAGAAGCAACGAATCTGTTCTGAACTGTCCCTCGTCGAAAGCCGCTTGCTTCTACGCCAACGTTGAAACTTCGGAGCCCCTTCAGCCCTCATGTGTACAGCTGCCTTGCTGGAATCCGTTTCCCGGACTCTACCACCTCGACGCACTTCCAATCGCAAGAATTATTTGCAAATCCTCACGACCTTCGATGCAAGCCCTCCTGAGCGATCCATCTATGAACACTATCCCTGCCTCCTCTGTCGCGTTCCCCAAAATCCAATCTGCAAATACCCGGGGGGAGTTACGAATCTGGCAACAAACCAGATCGAAAGAACTTTAAGCAGTTGCATTAGGGCACTTGCCAGTAATTTGGCGTACCTAACACGAAGCGCGAGCTAGTAGTTATTGCAAGGAGTTCACTAGTTTGCGAGTCGTGTTGCGGTAACCTTTTTCTAGAAATTGCCATAAGAAAGCATCCGTAACTTTAACTTGCCGGTTTGCTTAAAAGTTCGTGCAAAACGCGTTGGGTGGAGTATTGAAGCACTGGTTGTTCAGTGGTCAATTTGGCTCTCGTGAGACTGAACAAAAGTGCGTTTCCGCGGTCCCTCTGCGGATATAAATAGGTTCGGCCAAATTGGCAACGCGGGAAAAACCCGACAGGAAAAAGCCTTTGATTTTCTTTGAATTCGTTAACAGCAATTGATTGGCCCGGATTTTGCTCTTTCCAAACATCACAGTTCTGGTGACTGCCATTTCGTGAATTACGATGATTGAGAAGTTATTCTCGTCGTTGTGAGTCGCTATGGAGCAAAATAAGCATTTTTCGAACGAACCCTAGTAATTCGGTCTTTCGCATAAGGATTTGAATGTGGCAAAGCAGATGGTCTTTGATGATGAAGCGCGTCAGCCTCTCTTGGCAGGCGTTTCCAAGCTCGCCCGAGCAGTACGTAGCACCCTTGGTCCTCGCGGTCGTAACGCGGTTCTCGACAAGGGTTGGGGAAGCCCAAAGATCACGAAGGACGGTGTTACCGTTGCTGAAGAAATCGAATTGGATGATCCGTTCGAAAATCTTGGCGCTCAATTGGTGAAGGAAGCGGCTAGCAAGACGAATGACGTGGCTGGCGATGGAACGACTACAGCTACCGTTCTTGCGGAGGCCATTTTCCGCGAAGGCTTGAAGATGATAGCCGCTGGAGCTGATCCAATGGCTCTCTCGCGAGGTATTGCTAAAGCGGTTGAGGCTGTTCAAGCTGAGATCACCAAGATGGCAACTCCAGTTAATGCAAAAGACAAAAAAGAAATCAAGCAAGTCGCGACGATCGCTGGTAACAATGATTCTTCGATCGGTGATGTTCTTGCCGAAGCGTTTATCAAAGTCGGTAAAGACGGCGTGATCACAGTCGACGAAGGTCGTGGTAGTGAAACGACGGTAGATATCGTTGAAGGTATGCAATTTGACCGTGGCTTCCTGTCTCCGCACTTCGTTACAAACCAAGACGAAGTGACTGTTGAGTTGGAAGATTGCCACATCCTGATTTACGAAGAGAAGATCAGCAACAATAAGAAGCTGATTCCTCTTCTCGAAGCTATCAGCAAGGCGAAGAAGCCTCTCTTGATTATCGCTGAAGATATCGACGGCGATGCACTTGCGACTCTGGTCATCAACAAGATGCGTGGCATCTTGAGCGTATGTGCTGTCAAGGCTCCCGGATACGGCGATCGACGCAAGGCAATTCTTGGCGACATCGCTGTTCTAACTGGCGGCAAAGCGATTTTCAAGGATTTGGGGATTGATCTTGAGAGCGTCAAAATTTCCGACCTAGGTCGAGCGAAGAAGTTGATCATTACCAGCGAAGAAACAACCGTTATTAGCGGTGCTGGCAAGAAAGATGATATCACTGGTCGAGTCGAACAGATTCGTCGCGAGATTGAAAACACCGATAGCGAATATGATCGTGAGAAGCTTCAAGAGCGACTCGCTAAGCTCGCCGGTGGTGTGGCTCAGATTCACGTCGGTGCCGTTACGGAAACCGAGATGAAGGAGCGTAAGGCTTTGATGGACGACGCCAAGGCTGCAACCCAAGCGGCACTCGCCGAAGGCATTGTTCCTGGCGGTGGTGTTGCATTGCTGCGAACCGAGTCGGCTTTGAAGAAACTCAAACTCGAAGGCGATGAGGCTCTCGGAGCGAAGATCATCTTGAATGTTCTTGATTACCCACTTCGGGCGATTGCTAACAACGCTGGTGTGGATGGTGCGGTTGTTGTGAATCGCGTCAAGCAGCTTAAAGAGAAGAACGAAGGCTACGATGCCAATACGGACAAGTACGTCGACATGATCAAGGCTGGGATCATCGATCCGGCTAAGGTTGTGAAGACTGCTCTCGGAAATGCTGCTTCGGTTGCTTCGCTACTTTTGACGAC
>JANODQ010000034.1:0-10767 GCA_031412775.1 Pirellulaceae bacterium
GTGTACAGAAGTGAGTTATGTAATTACTTTTGACTGTATGTTAAGAGTGGTTGGGCGATCGTGAATTAACAGGAGTCGCGAGATGACGAATCTGAAAGCTGGGATGCATGCTTCATCGAAGGGTTACGGAGCAAGGGAGGACCAAGGATCTTTCTTCGAACGACGTGATCACTGGCGGCAGGTATGGTTTAACAAATATCGGCAATTTCACCGACCCAAATATGGCGAGAATGTGCCGCTGGATAAGGAATCGGTGGTTGCTTTTTTGACTGGCCTGCGCGATAGCGGGACACCGGTGTGGCAGCGAATTCAGGTGCTTGAGGCGATTCATGATTATGGATCGAAGGTGGCTAAAGTTCCTGTTGATCATCTAGTGCAAATGATCGGTGTATTAAAGACGTATCTTCCTGAAGATAAGGCCGATGTGAATGGTAAGCCATCGAATGGCTCTTCAGTGGAAGACGTTGATATGGAGCTTGCCAGTCCGGGTCCTATTAATCCAAACGAACCGATGATCGTCCAGCAACTGCGGGCTCGTATTCGGATGAAACATCAGTCGCTTAAAACCGAACAGGCTTACGTAAAGTGGGTGAAACAATTCATTGCGAGGTTTGATTTATACCAAGACGCGGCATGGGCAACGGTCACTAAGGAGACGGTGGAGTCATTTCTTACGGACTTGGCAGTCAAGAGGAACGTCGCTGCGTCGACTCAGAATCAGGCCTTCTGCGCTTTGCTCTATGTTTTTCAAAACGTCTTGAAACGAGAAATGGGCGGCATTGATGCCTTGCGTGCGAAACGCCCTAAAAAAATCCCTTTGGTTTTATCCACCGCCGAAGCAAGTAAGTTGATCGGTAAGTTTTCGGGAGTGGAGAAGATTATCATTTCTATCCTTTATGGCGCTGGGATGCGAATCAACGAATGCCTGCGATTGAGGGTAAAGGATGTCGATTTTCAACGTATGCAGTTGACTATCCATGATGCCAAGGGAGAGAAGGATCGGATGGCGATCTTTCCGGTGAAGATAGTCGACGAACTACAACGGCATCTCGAGGCTCGCAAGCTTCAACACGAACAAGACTTAGCTGACGGGGTTGGCAGTGTGTATTTGCCTTATGCATTGGAAAGAAAGTATCCATCGGCGGCCTTGGAGTTTCGATGGCAGTATGTATTTGCAGCCAAACGCGTCTCGGTTGATCCCAGATCGGGACGCCGTAGACGACACCATCTGAGCGATACCTATTTTAGCGAAGTCTTTACTTCGGCGGTAAAACTTGCAGAGATTTCAAAACCGGCACACGCTCACACGATGCGTCACAGCTTCGCAACCCATCTTTTAGACGATGGACAAGACATTCGAACTATCCAGGAATTGCTTGGTCATGCCGATATCTCGACAACCATGATCTATACGCACGTCAGTCAGCATGGCCCAAGTGGAGTGAAGAGTCCGTTGGATCGGTTGATGGGTGGGTGAAAGTGGGCAGGAGAAGATGGATGCGGGTGTAGGTTAGAAGTCGAATATTTAGTTTCGTTTATTTGGTTCGCGATGAATTCAGACTGATTTATGGATTGGGGAAATCCGTGTTACTTTGACGCTTCCCGGCAAACGATACTGCGTTTTGTTTTGTATCGTGCTCGTTCTCAATGGAGTGATTCCATCGAGTACGACTTTATTAAGTACGAGTACAAGCTATCGAAAAGGCCAAGCATTACGCTGTCGTTAGCGTGCAGTTAAGGCTCAGCACCAACTAACACGATCAACCATTCGGAAACCACAGGCTCACGCCAGGCGGCCGATGCCTATTTACGAATATCTAAGCGGCACGCTCTCGTTGGCCGCCGGGTATGTCGGCAGCCGGCAGCTAAACCACAATGGGGCTCCACTTTCTCACCGCGTCACTATCGTAGGCTACTTCGTCCGCCCCCTACAATCGCTACAAGCGACAGAGGTTCACTCTGATGGGTGATTAGGTTGCGTCAGTGAAGGTAACACTTTGCACATCTTAGTTTTTGAACGTAGTTTTCCGCGAGGTCTACGATTAACTAATCCGTTTCTACTTCGGCTGCCTATTTATGGTTCAACAAATTATCAATCACCTTGAATCAAATATTCGAGGCTATGTTCGATCTTTCCCGACGGTATTCAGGTCGGCTAGTGGATCGTGGTTAGTCGATCAGGAGGGTCGTCGTTTCCTCGACTTTTTTGCAGGCGCGGGGACCCTCAACTACGGTCATAACAATCCGTCAGTCAAAAAGGCTCTCTTGTCGTACATCGAGAGCGACGGAGTTATGCACGGGTTGGATACGGCTACTGTTGCAAAGGTCGAGTTGCTCAAGGGGATTGAAGAGATCCTGCTGAAGCCTCGAAACATGGACTACAAGGTGCAGTTCACGGGACCAACGGGCACAAACGCTGTCGAGGCAGCGGTCAAGCTTGCACGCAAATCGAAGCAACGCTCCCATGTCGTTGCTTTTACCAACGCCTATCACGGACACTCGTTGGGATCATTAGCCCTTACTGGTAACCAATATTATCACGACATTAGTTATGGCTCGCACAACAATGTGTCCCATTTGCCTTTTGATGGCTACATGGGGAAAGTCGACACATCGGAACTTCTCGAAAAAATGCTTTCCGATGGAAGTAGCGGGTTACCAATACCCGCTGCAGTAATCCTAGAAACGGTTCAGGGCGAAGGCGGTATCAATGTCGCTAGTTACGATTGGCTTCGACGAATCGAGCGTATTTGTCGTCGTCACGATATCCTGCTGATCGTAGACGACATTCAAGTTGGAAACGGTCGCACTGGTTCGTTCTTTTCCTTTGAGCCTGCTGGAATTGAGCCAGACATTATCTGCATCTCCAAAGCATTCGGTGGCGGACTTCCGATGTCGTTGCTACTGATTCGTCGAGAATGCGACAAATGGAAACCGGGAGAGCACACAGGCACCTTTCGCGGAAACAATCTGGCTTTTGTAGCCGCTCGAGTTCTCTTGGAGTATTGGCGAGACAACCAACTAAGTCTTCAAATCCAAGACCACGCGAAGTTCATCGAACAAACACTCAAGCAAATGCTAAGTCAGTTTAGCTCCACGTGCTCTGATGTTCGTGGTCGTGGCATGATTTGGGGAATTGAATTCTCGAATGCCGAAATGGCTTCATTGGTCTGCCGAAAAGCATTTGAAAAAGGGTTGTTGATCGAAACCTCGGGTGCGCGAGACCAAGTTGTCAAGCTACTTCCCCCGTTAACGATCTCGCTTGAAGACTTAACTTTTGGATTGTCGATAGTGAAGGATTCTATTGAGTCAGTCCTTGAGGCAGAGAAGAAGCCTTCGGTTTGCTTCTTGCCGAAAATGGATGCCTTGGATTTTGGTCTGCCTATCGGATCTTTTGCCTCATTTTAGGCAAAATACCGCGTCTAACTTAACATTCACAAGCTTCGACAAGCGATGGGCTCTTCATGCTTAGTTGTTCGGAAAACGAAATTTTATCTACAGAACAAATCGGTACTTACGCGAGTTACTTTGAGAAGCAAGTTCTCAAAACTCCAAATTCAGTAGCCATCGAGTTCGAAGGCACTCAGTGGACCTACGCCGATACTAATTCTCAAGCGAACCAAATTGCTCGGTTCTTGCTGAAGCATGGATTCCAGCACGAAGACCGTATCGGTATCTGTATGGATCGATCTGCGACGGCGATCATAACCATGCTTGGTATCCTTAAGTCAGGTTGCGCATTTGTCCCTCTTGACCCCGAGTTCCCTAAAGACCGGCTTGCCTTCATCGTTGAAGACGCTTCGATTCAACTGATCTTTTGCGATTCGGCTTATCGAGAGTTGTATGATGTCTCGAGCACAAATGCGCCGAGGTTTGTCGATCCCTTAGACACGCAACTTCGTCAGCACGAGACGGAAGATCTCGATTCAGCTATTCCCGAGACGACTCTTGCATACGTGATGTATACATCGGGCTCTACTGGAAAACCCAAAGGAGTTCAGATCGAGCATCGTTCGTTAACAACGTACTGTTTGGCAGATATCGAACTTTATCAACTAAAGTCCGATGATCGGACGCTCCAGTTTTCTACGCTCAATTTCGACATTGCGATTGAAGAGATATTCCCTCCGTTGATGGTGGGGAGTGCAGTGGTCGTGCGACCTCGTGAGCGTGCCGAAGTATTTAATGAACTGTCGCATTTGGTTGAAACCAATTTGATTACTGCACTTCATATTGCAACCGCTTACTGGAATGAATGGGTTGATTTATTGGTCGCTTCCGAGTCCTCGGTCCCGAGCTCTTTGCGACTAGTGATTGCAACAGGCGAAAAGATATCGGTTGAACATTATCGAAGGTGGAAGCAACGCTGTAATCATGAAGTCCTGTGGTGCAACGCTTATGGCCCTACAGAAACGACGGTGTCTTGCACGGCATTTGTTCCAGATCGCGACTGGGACGCGTTGCAAATGCCAATCGGAAAACCTCTTCTTCGTTATTCAGCGCATGTCCTCAATGACCATAACAAAACCGTTGCACCGGGTGAAACAGGGCAGTTATTCATAAGCGGTCCGGCCCTCGCCCGCGGTTATCTCAATCGGCCAGATCGGAACGAACAAGCATTTATCCATGTGGTACTCGACGGTGACACGGAGCCGACGCGACTCTATCGCACGGGCGATTTAGCAAGGTGTCTTCCTTCGGGAGATATCGAATTCTCTGGTCGAGTCGATCATCAAATGAAGATAGGTTCCTATCGGATCGAGCCCGGTGAGATTGAGGCCGTGTTGTCGCAATGTGAAGCCGTAAGAGAGTCGCTGGTCATTGGTGCTGAGCGTGAAGGGCAAAAGTTTCTCGCGGCATACGTGGTACTGAATCAGGTAAACTATTCGGCTTTTGAGCTAGCTAGTTACCTACGAGGCAGACTCCCCGTTTACATGGTTCCATCCCGTTACATCTTCTTGGATTCCTTGCCAAAAACGATTAACGGAAAGATCGATCGAGTAGCCCTTCCGGCTGCCGAAACAGGCGAAATACCCAGGGAAAACTCCTACCGAGAAGCAGAGACCGAGTTCGAGCGAAGCTTAGCTGCAATCTGGTCCAATGTTTTAAACATTTCGTGTGTAGGACGCGATGACGATTTTTTCCAACTCGGGGGAAGCTCGCTCTTGGTGACTCGTGTCATTGCGCAGATCGCAGGAAAGCTCGACTGCGCGATTCCGGTCAGAGACTTCTTTGCGAATCCGACCATCGCCAGTTTAAGTCGACACCTTGCGTCAATCAGTGGGAAAACTTTTTCCGAAATCAATGCTCAAGATAGCGATAGCCTCCGTGAGCAGCACGAGCAATCGCTTAAGCTCCGCAGTAAGCTACCTAAAATTCAACCAGTATCGATTCCAAATCGCGGCGATACACTTGCTGCGATCCTTTATCCGGCAGTGAATAACGGAGTCGCGCATCAAAACCACTGCCTTGTGATATGCAATGCTTACGGGCACGAGCATACAAGATCGGCACGAAACCTTCAGCAGTTGGCCATTCAACTTTCTCAATCAGGGTTAAGCGTTCTTCGATTCGATTACGCGGGGACGGGAAACTCTTCAGGCAGTAATGATCGGATATCCATTGATTTGTGGCGGAGCAATATAGTTGCCGCCGTTGAGTACGCTCGTAACCTTGCATGTCACGCAACACATGATGCTGTACAGAAATCCGTAGTAAATGACTCGAGTAGTCCAACTACAGTGTCTGTCCTCGGGGTGCGTTTAGGTGCAAGCTTGATTGCGACTACTCCATTGATCAATATTGACCAAGTCATTCTTTGGGATCCGATTGTCGAAGGCGATCGTTATCTTGCGCTACTGAAACAGTACCATGAGTACGAGCTCAGCAGCCTAACCCGCTATCTGAATCATCGAAGTGCCCAACCTGAACAACTCGTGGGATACGAATGCCCCAATGCGTTCCAGGAATCACTGGCCTCGATCCATCTGTGGAACCAAACGAAAATTGAAGCTCGACAGCACTCGATTCTTTCATCGCAAGACTATTCTGAACTAGGGTCCACCGAATCTTTTCCACTCCTATGGGAACATCAATCCTGCACTGATGAAATCTACTGGGACAAGCGTGACTTCACGGGTCGAGCGTTTTCATCGCCTCAGCTTTCGCAAGTGATTCGATCTATACTTACAAAGGGAACACGATGATCGAAACACCTCATGTCTTTGGGACTTACGAGAATCTCTTTGGCATTCATTGTGAATCGAATGTTGGATCTCGCAATGACGCTTCCGCAGCGACATCCAAGACAGCAGTTTTGATGCTAACTGCGGGAATGCTAAGCAGCGTCGGACCATCAAGACTACATGTCGAGTTGGCCAAGTCGCTCTCGCAGCGTGGACTAGCTTCATTCCGGTTTGATCTTTCGGGCATTGGTGAAAGTCTTGCTGTAGGTAGTCCCGGTTCGTCGCAAAAGAGAGCTGCCAGGGAAGTGCAACAAGCCATGGATCTTCTAGAGCTTAAATACGGCTACGATCGCTTTATGCTTTTTGGTTTATGCTCGGGAGCCGACGATGCGATTGTCGCGGCACTTGAAGACCCGCGCATCGTTGGGGCGTCGTTAATGGATGGCTGCGGCTATCGCACGAATCGCCATTACGCCGGTTTACTTTTGCGTAAGTACGTTCCCAAGCTACTCAGCTTCCGCAAGTGGCAGGAATACCTCAGCGGTCTCTTATCCAAGTCCAAAATTGCTTCATCGACGATGCCCGAAGGTTTGGACATCCGCGAATTTCCAAGTCAAGAGCAAGCGACACGCGAAATCACAACGTTGATCGATCGTGGCGTAAAGCTGCGATTCATATATACCAGTGGTGTCATTGACTACTATAGTTATGAAAAGCAATTCTACGACATGTTTCCATCGTTCAAGAATCGTGCAGAAATTTGTGTCTCGTATCATCCGCAGTGGGACCATACAGTCATGCTTCGTGAAGATCGCCATCAGTTGATTGAGAATGTCAGCCAATGGTTCGCAACAACAGTCGCGACAATTGAATCAAAGATAACACCACCGGATAAGCGTGACGACAAAGTGGTCTGTTCTGGCGGAAGAAGCTCTCAAGCATCTGAACTATCGATTTGCACCAGCGTTTATCAAACTTAAATGGATGGTTTTCAAATTCCAAGACACTCACACGCCATCTGGTCGAAGCAATAAAATCCAATGCAAGCAAGCAGCATCGACACACACATCACTTTGCTGGATTGTCCTGCGACGGCTGAATTAATTCATACGCCTATCGATCCGTCTTTAATGCAACGATGGACATCTTGGTTGACAGGCGACGAGAAGATGCGGTTTACAAGTTATCGGCGTCGCGAGGACCAGCAACTTTTCGTCGCTCGACACGGTCTTGTTCGGGAATGCATCGCGAACCAGCTCTCACTTGCTCCTGAGTCGATTCGTTTGGTAAGCCAACCGTCAGGGAAGCTTGGCTGGAATGTAAACGATTTTGGCTATGAACAAACGTTGATCGATTTTAGTGTTTCACGAGCGGCTGGAGTGGCTGCGGCTGTGGTATGCAAAACGCATCTCGTTGGTATTGATGTCGAGCGAATCTGCTTACTTCCCGAGATCAAAACTCTAGCAACTCAAAACTTACACCCAGTTGAATTGAAGTACTGGCAACAGCTGCCCGAAGCGGCTCGACTACACGCTTACTATCGATTGTGGGTGGTGAAAGAAGCATATGCAAAGGCTTTGGGAGTCGGACTGACGCTACCACCTTGCGATATTCTTGCAAACGAAGCGATGAACAATAATTGGGGTATCGTTCGAAGCGATATCGATTCGACTCCTACGAACGAGGCCGAGTTCTGGTTGACGCGAGTCGGTACCGACAAGGTTCTTGCGGTCGTCACTCTTAGTCGTTGAGCAAACGCGAGATGCTAACGACCAGTTCGTAGTCGATCTCCAAGCATATTATCTAAGTCCGCTTCGGCATAAATCTTTGCGATGGTGGTCTCGATGTCGTATTCGACTCGTCGAAAGAAAACTTTGTTTTCATCGGTGTCGAGAATTGTGTAGCACGATCTGGAATCTTCATCGCGAGGCTGACCAACACTGCCGACGTTGATCATCAGCTTCTCTCGCCCCAGTGGATGCTCGTAATTGCAGTCCGCTGGCTCGATGAACTCGAGCTCCGTTGTAAACACGCCGGGCATATGGGTGTGCCCTTGGAAACAGTACTGCGCAACACGATCAAACATGGAGTTCATCTTCGATCGATCGTAAACGGTTTCCGGAAACACGTACTCGTTCGTCGGATCACGAGGCGATCCGTGTACATAGAAAAACTTTTCCTCTGAATGCTGTTTCGGAAGTTCGCTCAAAAAGTCCCATCGCTTGTTGATGGCTTGCTGGCGACCTGTGGACGGGTCATCCAAGCGATCTCGAGTCCAATAAATCGCTTTCAGGGCGACGGGATTGAACCCATCTGGATCGAATAATGCGGCCTGGTCGTGGTTTCCCAGGATGGTCAGCTTGCACTTCTTCATCACCAGATCAAGACATTCACAAGGATTGGGGCCATAACCGACGATATCGCCCAAGCAAATGATTTGATCGACTTTTTGGGACGCTATATCGACCAGGACCGCATTCAGCGCTTCGAGGTTGCCGTGAATATCGCTGATGAGTGCCTGTCTCACTGATGTCTCCGGTAATGTGGGGGTAGGTGGGGAGGAGGTTAAGGATACACTTCTAAAACGACTACCCAGCTTCCGGACAGCATTTCGACTGACAGTTTTCGCAAGTTTTGCTAGAACTATCCTCCCAATTCAGCCAAAACGCCGTTGCGATTTTGGCTATTCGAAAGTCTGCCCCCGTAAGAATCGTCGCGAAATCTAAAAACTTATGATACTTGGTTTGGAGACTAGTGGTAGGTCTGGCTCGGCCGCGCTCGGTTTTCCAGGTGGCGACGTTATTTCCAGCTTTACCCCCACAGGAGAAGGGACCGCAAGAATGCTCGCGCCCGCTGTCGCTGCGTTGCTTCGGCAATCCAACGTACTCGCTTCGAATCTCCGAGCGGTCGCAGTTACGATCGGACCGGGCTCTTTCACGGGGCTTCGTGTTGGCGTTGCGATGGCAAAGGCAATGGCGTACGGCCTCCGAATTCCCACGATTGGTGTCGACACGTTGGAAGTCCTGGCGGTTGATTTCGAACGTTCGTTACAACACTCGGGGTTGAATCACCGTGTCGAGTTTTGGACTGTGCTGGACGCGTATCGCGGTGAGTTTTTTGTTGCCAAATGGTTGTTATCACCCACCAAGAACGACGACTTGCCTAAACCGTCACGGTCTGTGCCTTGCGGTCCAGTCTGTTTGGTTCCTTCGCAGATTTTGCCTCAGAAATCGTGGTGCGATTTGGCTGCCGTGGATTCATCGGAGACTTTTGTCGTCGGTTCCGGAGCTAGAAAATTGCTGGGAAACGCATCCGCTAATCTTAGAAACTTCCAGACATTTCCTAACTATGTCCCCACCGCATCCAGCGTGATCTCTCTGGCAAATCGGATGCTAAGCGAGGGCGAGGTAACTTCCCCGATTGATTTGATGCCCGTTTATCTGCGAGGAAGTGCAGCCGAAGAAAAGAAGCTAGCACCAAAGACGTTTCCTTAGTTCTCAAGATGACAGGCGATTGAAAATTCGGAGCCTACGACTCCAGAATTTCCCTCCGTGTCGTCCGTGTCGTTCGTGTCCAATTCCTTACCCCGGCTCAACCCATGGAGCTTTTGTTAAGCGATCATTGATGAATTGTCTACATGATCAGTCAACAACACGCCGCCGACGCCGCAAACCTGCTTGGCGTTTCTGGCTTACCGATTTCGTACGGTCGCAAAACTTCGGAGGCTGCTAACTAAGCCTGCAATACGACAAGGCTTACCTGCGACGATATTTGCACCCGATTCGAGTGCGGCTTGAGCGGCCTGCCACTGCGGAAAGCCAAGCAAAATGGCAATAACCGCTCTCGGACAACGCTTCCGGAGAGTTGCAACCAGTTTCGAAAGCCCGCTTTGCTGGTCACGCGTGCCGCTCAGGATTGCGGACTGATTTGAATCAGTATCCACCAGCACATAGTTAAACTCGGACTCCGGAATCGCATCGAAGTCAATCAATGCGACCGCATGAATACCATATTGTTGTAGTAGCTCGCTCCACATCCGCCGTAACTCTGGGTTATCCGAGCAAATGAGAGCCGACTCGAATGGAAGCTCGCCGGGTATTTCATTATCCGAAAGAATTGGCGATTGGCTTGGTGTTTTCAACTGGGGCAAAAGCAAATCATACAATTCGTACCAGTAAAAAACCGAACTCCCCGGCGGCAGCGGTTGCGTTCTTTTGTGACCAACCCACCACTGGCCGAGAATGCAGTGCACGTCGCAATTTGGTAAACCGCTTTTAAGCTTCGCGATAACTTCCGCGACTGGATCGCTTCGGAGTAGCGAAGACACCAGAACGCGAGTCGGACCTTGGGAACTTGAAAGGTGTTTAAAAAGAGCTCTACGCTCGAGATATTGCGAGATCTGAATTAGTTCTTTGCTCGATTGCGTGACCACCAGAACATCTACCGGAAAATGGGACTTGAGGCGAGTTCGCACCCAATCCAATTCGGACTGAAATTCGCTGCGTTTCCGTTGGACCGAGCCTCTGGGAATCTACCAAGCTTGACTCGTTTTGCTTGATCATTCATCCAGCCAATCGAACAG
>JANODQ010000035.1:0-2849 GCA_031412775.1 Pirellulaceae bacterium
AACGACAGTGCCCCCATTAGCTGTAAAGGCTGATGAGGATGCTTGATGGATATGCATAACCGTTGCATTTCCTGTTAAGTTGTTAAAGCTGTTACCCGATCCCCACCCCACGTTCAACGTCAACACGTTGGAAACGTCATCAAAACGTATCCCAGTGCCTAATTCACCGCCGCTCCCCGGAGTACCGTTCACGGTGATGTTTTCATTGCCGGGCAAAAGGCCGAAACCCGCCTTCCCTTGGATATCAAACAAAACAATTCCGGCTTGAAGGTTGTGCATCGGCATACAAGCCGCCAGCATCGACCAGGCCAATACGAAACAAAAACTGCGTAACATAGAAAAATACTCCGAAAAAAGAAGAAACAATTGGCCGTGGAGAAACAAAACTCCATAGCGAACTTTAGTGACGTTAAGTGCGTACTGTGGAGAATGCAAGTCACCTTAGTGAAAAAAGGTCAAAATCTATATTTATTCATGAAAAAGCGACCTAAAACGTCTTGATTTGGAGCCATAACCTTTTCTGTCAATGCAATGGACCTTCTACAAGGAATAGCTGTGGCCTCGACTGATTTGGAACGGCTCGATGGGAACCGACGGTTTGCTCCCCGTCATGACTTCGATCATCAGTTTGGCGGTGATTGGTGAAAAGTGGATGCCGTGACGGTAGTGGCCAGCCGCGACGAAGACATTTTCGAAGTTTGGTATGCGACCAAGGTAGGGAAACCCGTCGACCGATGCGGGGCGAAGGCCTGACCAAGTCTTTTCAACGGTTGCATTGGCCAAGCAAGGCATCAGTTCGATCGCCCAAACTTTCAGTTCGTCGATCATTGCTTGAGTCGTGGAGTTATCAAAACCCATTTCCTCTTCACAGGAGCCCGCCAGCACGAGTCCATCGGCGCGCGGGACCAAGTAGCGATGACCGTCGTTGATTACGGGAATACAGGGTCGATAGGGGAGTCTGAATAGAACCATCTGTCCGCGCATAGGAAAGATTTCGGTAGCCTGAGTTGCTGGAACAAATTCTTGAAGCACTCGACGCGTCCAGGCACCGGTTGTGACGCAAGCTCGTCGCGTTTCAATTTCGCCCAAACTAGTGACGACTGTGCAAGTGTCTTCAATAGAACGTGAATCGCGTGGTCGGATAGATTGCAGTTCTTCCGATTCGTGAATTTCAACGCCAAGTTTGCGGCAACTCTTCACGAGTGCCTTGATGTACCAAGGGTTTCGAATCTGGCACTCTTGAGGAAGGTACCACGCCCGTTTGATGGTGTCGCAGGCAAGGGCAGGGGAGTGGACGCGGACTTGATCGCGGTTCCAGCGTTCGAAGGCGATTCCTTGCTCTTTCCACCAGACTTCATTGGCGGTCAGCGTAGCCAGTTCGCCAATTGTTTTTGCGAGATAGATTCCACCGCAGCGAATAAAGCCAACGTCGATTTGCGAGTCGCTTTGGAGCTCATCGACCCATTGGGGGAACATCGCGTGTGAAGCTGCTCGTAGCTGATCGATGGGGTCAAGCGGCGAGACGGTCGCACCAGGGGGCAGGATTCCCGCGCCAGCCCACGAGGAACCGCTACCGACCGAATTTGCTTCCAAGACGATGACTTTCCATCCGCACCGTTTTGCCGCTTCGTAGGCAATCGAAAGCCCGATGACTCCGCCTCCGCACACAACTAGGTCTGTCATTGCAATCGCCCTATTCGGGAAAATTTGTCGGAAAACTTGCGGTGGTGCGACTTTTCGGAGACCTTATGCATGGTTAGCTGGTTGAGCGACTTCGAGATGGGTATCATTGTGATTGGCTGGGAAGCTGGAACCGTGTGAGTTGCACACGGTAGTATCGGCCGTTGGAAACCCAATAAGGTTTAGATGTCCAAGGTAACGTCCGAACAATTTGTTGAATACGTCCAAAAGAGTCGGCTCGTAGATGATGCCGAGATGGAGAAGTTCCGTACACAGCTTTCGCAGCAGTTCGGAGAAACTCTTCCAGCCGATCCCGTTGAAGTAGCCAAGGCGTTTGAGAAAGCCACTCTGTTAACTCGATGGCATTGTGAAAAACTGCTTCAAGGCCGCTACAAAGGTTTCTTCCTCGGCAAGCACAAGCTTCTTGGGCATCTAGGAACAGGTGGTATGAGCACCGTCTACCTAGCCGAACACATGGGGATGCATCACAAGCGAGCTGTTAAGGTCCTTCCTAAGAGCAAGCTGGGTAACAATTCCTACTTGAAGCGATTTCAGTTAGAGGCCAAAGCGATTGCTTCGCTTAACCATCCCAATATCGTTCGAGCCTATGATATTGATAACGAAAAAGATACTCACTATCTGGTGATGGAGTTTGTCGACGGAGCGGACCTGAATTCTTTGGTTCGCAAGAAAGGCCCGCTGCCCTACGAAGTCGCGGCTGATTACACCATCCAGGCTGCCAGGGGCCTTCATCATGCTCACGAAAAAGGGCTTATTCACCGCGATGTGAAGCCAGCGAACTTGCTGGTCAATCGCGAGGGTGTTATTAAAGTACTTGATCTCGGGTTGGCGTTGTACTCCGACGAAAGCTTGGCCTCAGTGACCATGGAGCACAACGACAAAGTTCTCGGTACGGCTGACTATCTCGCACCCGAGCAGGCTTTGAATAGTCATAACATTGACCATCGTGCGGATATCTATGGTCTTGGATGTAGCTTGTACTTCCTACTGACTGGCCACGCTCCATTCCCGACTGGCAGCATTGCACAACGAATCGCTAAGCATCAGTCGTCGATGCCAGAGGATATTCGTAAGGACCGGCCCGACTGTCCCGGAGAATTGGACGGAATTTGTGTGAAGATGATGCAAAAGGACAGGCGGTTCCGCTA
>JANODQ010000036.1:0-4242 GCA_031412775.1 Pirellulaceae bacterium
CGTCCAGCGGCCCGACATCCTCGACCGCATCGGCCATCTGATCGTGAGCCGCAGCGACTGCTGGATATTCGTTGACAATGCGTTGGTAGACACTCGGTAGCGACGAGATGGTTTTCTTAGTTTCGTCCAATTCTTTATTCATGATGATATTCCTGACCTAATCTCTCTGATCGGCCCTTGAGATAAGCAATCGCTTGTCGCATCTTCGCATAATCGATCTCGTGAACTTGGGTCATCTCTCCAATTGCTTTGAGCATCGTAAGCGTCAATCGTCCACCCAAGTGCTGACGAAACTCTTCCAACCCTTCAAAGAGAACTCGTTCTTCAAGTTGCGCATGGTAAGTCGGAAGCCCCAACCGATCCAAAGTTTCAAGTGACCGAGACACAACCTCTTTATCGAGCCCATGTGCGAGCGACGAGTATACAACGTCCAACGCAACACCAATCGCTACGGCTTCTCCATGACGAATTTGGTAGTCGCAGAGTGACTCCAGCTTGTGAGCAGACCAGTGACCAAAGTCCAGAGGTCGAGCTTCGCTGGCTTCGAATGGATCGCCACCTTGGGTAATATGATGAAGATGCATCATGACAGAGGACTGAATTACTTTGAGCGACTTCAGCATGTCTCGCTGCGATATTTCCGTGGCAGCGTTGTATAACTCTTCAAAGGCGGATTCGCTTTTCAATAGCGACACTTTCAGCGCTTCCGAAAAACCGCTTCGAAAGTCTCTGTCGCTCAAGCACTCTAACAACGACGAATCGTTTACAACTCCCCAGGGAACTGCAAACGTGCCTTTCCAGTTTTTCTTTCCAAAGGCATTGACGGCGTTCTTTACACCGACGCCCGAGTCCGCTTGGGCAAGCGTGGTGGTTGGAAAACGAATTAAACGAATACCTCGATGAGCAATCGCGGCTGCATATCCGACGGCGTCCAAGACAGCGCCACCACCGATGACAATCACGTAACTGCGACGATCAAGTCCATCACGATTCATGGTTGCGAATATCTGCTCAACCAGATCCGGCGATGCTTTGATTTGCTCGCCACCCGCGATTTCATGCGGGGGTGATGTCAACTGGATTTTTCCAGAACGGTTCAGGCATTCGTTAAGCCGAGACAAAAGCGAATGCGAAGCGGACACAACACCACGATCAATCCAAACTTGAACGCGAGGCTCCGAATGCTCCGATTCCAAAAGCGATTCAACGACTGGCCAATCTGCTCCAAAACAGTCATGGGTAAACCGTAACTGATGCCGCAGCGGAACATGAAAATCGATATCAATCGATTTCGAGGTCATTAGAATCTCCATCGGGCCCATGCGGGAGTCTTTGCGTTTGGTGAGATGTTAGAGGCGGGGAAGCAATGGAAAGAAACGGGAATCAAATCAATTGGTGAATGTTTAGGACAGTTTTTTCGTGACGTAGCCAGCCTGCGGTTTTATAGATCGCTTGACCGATATAAGGATCAATTACCAAGATCCTAACGCAAAAAACCGAGTACAAAGTACCGAGTACCCAGTGCAAAGTACCCAGTGCAAACTGCACGCAACCACACTAGTCTAGCCGCCTTGGTAGATCTTCCCATTCCGGATCCCCCAATTCAGATGCAAGATTCAGTAGCCGTGTGATCGCAAATCGCATTTTGACTGATTTGCAGGCAAACGAGCAATCCATCGATTGGAATTTAGGCAAAATTAACGACAGCTTCGAAGGGGCGAGTCCATTTTCTAAACAAAAAAGTAAAAAAAGGATTTTTTTCGACTTTGTTTGATCGCTTACCACAACGAATTTTCCAAGTCTGCTTGCACTGGATGTGGATGGTCCGCCAAAGGAAACAAACCGTAAAGCGAATGGCTGTCAAAGGTAGTTCAGTAGCTTCTATAAATTTTTTAGAGTGAAATCGCGTCGACATTCGTCCTCTGCTTTTCTTCAAAAATGTGCCCAAGTAAAGGCAACCACGGCTGCGGCTTGCGCTAAAATCGGTACGAGCGTTGCTTTGGGAATACTGGCAAGGCGGTTGCTAAAACATGTGGCACACGAGTTACATTCGCGTGGCGTGCTTTCGTCTTTTGGTCGTAGTTTTTGATTCGCTTTCCTTGATTCACTGTCCCTGATTCACTGTCCCTGATTCACTGTCGATTTGAATGACGTAGTCGACTTCGGTTCAGCAATGGACCTGAAGAGTACCCCTGGTCTGTGACAAGTGTCCGCCTCATTTGTCCAGACTGGGGTATTTTCGACTTTATTCGCAATTTCAGAAAGCTATCGTTCTCGCTAATCGCCTTGGAGATATGAGTAATCTAGAAAAGGTAGACATCCTTTTCCGATAAAGCTCTTTCGTTCTAGCAGCCTACGCCGAAACTCAATATAAGTGTTGAAGGTTCGTCGCAACCGATGCTCAATTGGTATCGGCTCCGACGTTTGATATCGACTGACTATTTTTATTGAGAAGCGGCTGACATGGATCGTCGAAAAGCTCTCCAAGCGCTTGGCACTCTATCGGCAACCTGGACCTTCGCCGGTTGTCGTGGTCATCAGTATGGGCACGTCATCAAGAAAGATGCCCCAAATATGGTCGGCTCACACGACGCGGGGGCAGAGGTATTCGATCCGTTGGTCGACGAAGCGGTGATGAAGTTGCTCGGCCGACAGTGTCTCCCTTCGCCGGATCAACCAACCGGGCAGGATGGAATGCCGATGAAGAAGACGGTTTGCTTTGTGGGTGTTGAAAACAAAAGTGCGGAGGAGATCGGCGACTTCAAAGATCAACTCTATCAACAAATCGATTCCAAGATCCTGGAAAGCCAAACCTTCAGCAGTGTAAGCCGTCGAATGGTCGACGCGGCTCTGTTCGAAACGCGACTTCGACCTGATTCACTTCTTGTGCCCAGTAACATGCAACTGTTCACACAAGTTCTATCGCGGCAGGGCGCACCGATCGACCACTTACTGTTTGCCACTCTTACAAGCGGCACTACGGAACGAAATTCGTCCAAGCAACGCGACTACTTGTTGACACTTGAGATGACTAACGTTCATGACGGAACGTACGACAAGCAGTCAGCGGAGATTCGCAAAGGGTACCACAAGACCGCCGTAGGTAAACTGTGGAACTACAACCCTCTCAAATACTAAAGCTTGAGCTTGCTCGGCAATCGCAAGACGCAATCGAACGACGCTCCGAACTGCTTCGGCGTATCGTTTTGTTATGCATCTTTGTGTTATCCAGTGTTGTTGGGTGTTCAACTCACGCGAAACGCTTGGCAGAGCCCAGGAATCTATTCTACGCTGGTCAGATGGACCAGTGCCGTGAGCAACTCACGAAGCTCTCGAAGTCCCACCGCGGTGATCGCGATGTAGCAATGTTGGACTTGGCAATGGTCGACTTGGTAGGTGGTGATGCGAAACAAGCCGAATCGCGATTGCGAGATGTGCGTGATCGATTCGAATACCTTGAGCAAGACTCGTTGACCGAGAAGACACTTTCTGCGTGGACAGACGATCAATCGCGATCGTATGCTGGGGAAGACTATGAGCGGATGCTGGTCTACGCATTTTTGTCGCTATCAAATTTGATGCACGATGGAGGCGATGCCGAAGCCTACTCCCTACAACTCAATGAGAAACGCGCACAACTGATCAACGCGGCGATTGAAAAGTCAGGCCCCGAGGCGGAGAAAGCGTACCGACCCGTTTCGATGGGCGATTATCTGCGAGGTGTCATCCGCGAATCCAATCGACGTGACTACGATGATGCCGCAAAAGCTTATGAACGAGTTGTCCAGTGGAATCCTGAAGTCATCCCTTTCCAGTGGGACCTCAATCGCGTGCGAACGAGCGTTCACTCTCAGCCCGGCATGGGAGTAATCTATGTCTTCGCTTTAGTCGGTCGCGGACCCATCAAAGTGGAAGTTGCGGAACAACCGACCAGTGACGCCCTTCTCATCGCCGATCGCATCGTCTCGGCCGTCGGACCCTACTCGCTTCCACCAACGCTTGCTCCCATCAAGATCCCAGACATTCAACTCCCTGCGATTGAGATCGATAACGTCGGAGTTGCGATCGATGACAAACGTCTCGGGCCGACCCAGTGCGTTACCAGTGTTGAACGCATTGCATTGGATACGTATGCGGCAAATAGATCGTCAATCGTCGCACGGGCGGTGGTCAGACGGGTCCTTAAAAAGGCTTCGATTGTCGCAGCAAAAAAGGTAGCGGGAACGGAAGGGCTCACTTCAC
>JANODQ010000037.1:0-5276 GCA_031412775.1 Pirellulaceae bacterium
ATAATCGGCATAGAAATTAACGCTTGCTGAATTGGACGCCGCGACGAGCACCACGCAAACCGTATTTCTTACGTTCTTTCATTCGCGAATCGCGGGTCAAGAACCCGTCGGCTCGTAGCGGAGCGAAATGCTCTTCATTCATTCCACAAAGGGCCCGAGCAAGTCCCATACGGACCGCACCCGCTTGTCCATTAGTTCCGCCTCCGGAAACATTTACAGCCACGTCAACTAAATCGCGTTGACCAACGTGATTCAAGGTTTGCAAAACAGCTTGCTGTTCTGCTTCGTTGACAAAGTAGGCCACGAAATCTTTTCCATTGACAACAATCTTGCCGGTACCTGGTTTGATTCGAACTCTCGCGACGCTCGATTTGCGTCGGCCTGTGCCAAGGAGTTCTCCGGTGATGTTGTCTTTCTTGAAGGCTACCATGTGCGTAACTGCCAGTGCGATATTCTAAGGAAATGAATGGTTGCGGATTGTCGAGTCGGCGAAAAAAGCCGAACGGAAATTACTCTTTAGTCTTCTTGTTGCCGAGGTCCAAAGCGATTGGCTGTTGTGCTTGATGCGGGTGATCTGGACCTGCGTAGCACTTCAATTTGTCTAACATGTATCGAGCGAGTGGATTCTTTGGCAACATTCGCTTCACGGCCATGACAACCAAATCGGTTGGTTTTCGCTCTAAACGATCTGCGTAGCTCTCAAGCTTTTGGCGGGTGTAGCCGTTGTACCATGCGTAATGTCGAACTTGGAGCTTGTTGCCGCTCATCACTACCTTCTCGGCGTTGATAACGATAACGAATTCACCCGTGTCAACGTGAGCGGTGTACTGCGGGCGATGCTTGCCCATCAAAATCACTGCGATTTCGCTTGCGAGACGACCTAGCGTCTTGCCAGAGGCGTCCACAATGTACCACTTTTGATCGACTTCACCTTTTTTGGCGACGTATGTTCGTTGGATTGCCAACATGGCAACAAATCTCCTGAGGAGGGGCAAAGCCCGAAAAACGTTGGAATTTCTTCGACAAACCGTCGAATTCGATTGTGGAAAACCCTATATGGACTTTACCAATTTCGGAACGCAGAGTTTTAGTGATATTTCGAGTGGCTGGCAAGGCTTAATTTCGACGGAAACGAGCGGTGTGATGGCTGATTAAAGGATTGGACACGGAACAGCAGGAAGGCAACATCAGAAAAATGGTGAGAGCTATAGATTTCGGCTAACGCCTTAGGCTCAATTTTCTACTTCTGTGGGCTTGTCCGCTCGAAAATCATGCCTGGCTCGACTGATCGGAATCCGAGGCGTTGTAGGACGCTGATGCTTTGCTGCTGGTCGGAGGACGCGACGGTTCGAACGGTCGTGAATCGCTCGAGTTGTAATTGTCGCATGGTCTCCGATAGCAAGTAAACACGCCGGTCATTAGCCTCAGTTTTCTCCCGCGATTGCTGGTCGCGGGACAGCGGGGGTGCCTGGGAGACCATCGATGTGGAAGCGTTCATTTCTTTCTGAATTCCAGCAGCCAAGGGCATCAGCCAAAGTCTTGCGATATGGCTTCGCAACCCCGAAATGGCTGGGTCTGTGTACCAAAGCGACGCTTCCTCGATAAAGTTGGCCTGCATTCGGGAGAATAGTTGAAAGCTAATCTGCTCTGTGTGTCCCATCGTGACTGCGTGCCACCAATTCGAATCAGCGTCATCGAGTACTTTTCCAACCGACGCCGTTCGTTTCACGGCTATCTGTCCGCGATCCATGGGAGCGCGAAACGAGTCCAGCTCCAACTCCCAAACCTCGGTGGGCCGAATCGGATGGAATCCACCGGCAACCAACCAATGTTGCAAACGGGAATCACGAGCGGGAACCCCCATCAATGCGTCTCCAGGTGCGATACCTATGTAAAAAGCGTTTCGCCATTCTGCTCCGATCGAGATAACACTTGGGCAGCCCACTGCGTCGAATCGCTTCATGGCCTCGGTCAACAGCAAGTCGGCAGCGATTTCTTCGTGGGCATTAGGAGCGATATAAAATGCGGCCAAGATACCTGCTCGAGGGTCCGGTGCGTCGTCCGCTGCGTTTGCCCCGTAAGCGACATGAGCGAATCCGATCGGTCGCTCGTCGTCTTCGATAATCAGAAGGTCACTTGGGACAAAAAACGGCTTGGAAAGAACGCACGATTCGAAGTGGACGGGTCGCACGCGATGCGGCCAATTCATCGCCTCGTGATGAAGGTTCCAGATCCGTGCCAGATCGGGCGTATCCGTATTGCAGTAGGGGCGAATCAAGTACGGCACAAGCAGCTAGCCTTTGAACGATTCACGGACTTTTTTTTGATTCCGCCCATGATAATCCTTCGAATCTTTGCTCGCACGACGATACCATGGAAGTCGGATTTCAAGGCTGCATCCTTGGCCAGGTTTCGAGTCAATCCAGACTCGGCCGCGATGCCCTTCGACGATGCGTTGAAGCTTCGACAACCCAATGCCTAAGCCTCGACCCGCTTCACGACCACTATAGTATACATCCCACGCGAGTCGCTGTGCATCCGGTGTAAGGCCCGGCCCATTATCAAGGATCGCAAGTCGGATTTCCTGCGACTCCAATTGATTACTAGCTGTCGCAGCATCCCATATAGTATCATCCGTAGCGTCAATGCGCTCGGCAACGATTTCGATCGCGTCCCCGCTTTGGCAAGCATCGATTGCATTGCGTAAGCCAGCCACAAGAGCTTCGGACAAGGCTCCCCAATCCGCTTGGCACCATAGCGAATCGTCGTCGATATGGTTAATCCACTGCAGATTTCGGTCGGCCATGCGATCGGCCAGGCTTGAGAACCAGGTATTCAGCGGCTTTCTCAAATCCAACGGTTGCAATCGGAGCGGCGGTCGTTGGATCGCAAGCATCATTTCAGCAAGCATCTCATAGGCACGCATCGAAGAATCAATAATCGTGCGAAGCGATTTTTGGTGTCGCGGATCTTTAATTTCGCGAAGTAGCAAATCAGCGCGACCTGTGATGTTGGCCAGCGGATTATTGATCTCGTGAGTGAGCCCGTAGGCGAACTGAGCGAACCTGCGACGCTGGGCCTGCTCGTTTGCTTCTGCCACTCGACTGTGGCTGACGAAATTCTGAATCAGCAGATGAGTCGACGCCCGTAGAGAATCTCGGGTTGAATCGCTGAGCCCAGAAAACTCGCTGTTGTTCGACTCGAGCTTTTGAAGTATGGCTATCAAGGAATCGAGCGACAGGGCGTTCGAAATTGGTTCCTGGTCGTCATTCATGGCGTTAGTGGCCTGGACTATTGAAAATGCTGTTCCCCAGCCGTAACCAAAAATCATTTCAGCCAAAAATCATTTCTAATTCGACCTCGCGCATGCCGAAAGGCATTCTAAAGCTCGGTCCGGCTTAGATTCTTAGGGGTAGCTGAATTCGTAAAAATTCAGACGTCCGTTTACGTACCAGAAAATGAAACAGTCAGCAGATGACTTACGACATCTGCCACGGGTAACCATTCAGAAGGCACTTTAGATTGCGACAGAGCGATCGATTTCCAAGAGTTCGCAGACTCGGTCGAGCAATTTGTCGGTAGTGAAGGGCTTCTGCATGAAGTCGTTGGCACCAGCAGCTCGAAGATCGTTGATTCGATCCATTTCGACCATACCGGAGATGCAAAGAATCTTGACGATGTCCATCGTGCGGTCCGATCGAACTCGCTGGCAAACTTCGCGACCGTTGATGTCTGGGAGCATCACGTCCAAGACGACTAAGTCAGGGCGGAATTCTTTGACTTGCATACCAGCATCGAAGCCGTTGTTGGCCGTTCGAATTTCAAAGCGTCCGTCTCTTGCAAAGCAGTCGACCAGTAGATCTACCAGATCCTGATCATCGTCAACCAAGAGGAGCTTCTTTTTGCCGCTTTCGAGAGCATCCGTTGGAATGCCATTGTCCTTCATGAACACGAACAACTGATCCCGAGGAATTCTTCGGAAGCGGCTACCCGGGACGCGGAATCCCTTGAGCGTTCCATTGTCAAAGCAGCGAATGATTGTTTGCTGACTGACTTTGCAAATTTTGGCGGCTTCGCCAGTAGTAAAAACGGTTTTATTGTTGGACATCGCTTCGAACCCAATCCTTGTTTTTCGGGCCTGTTTTACCGGCCTTGTATAGCGGCTGTTCTATGCAAGCTTCCCTGCGTCCATTTCCTTAATGGAATCGACTTTGGAAAAGCTTACCCTGGGACAATTCGCATACCGTGCGAATCTACCGGACCGGTATATTCTGTGGTGCCCACCGCACCCTCCAGGCTTACCCGGCTTTCCATGTCGGCGAGAATAGCGTTCTGGGTAAGATCAGGTCAAGATTGATAAAACAATTTGCATCAGATCCTTTTGGAGCGTTGAAAAGCCCCGAAAAATCAACTGGTACGCGGTATTTCCAACACGTTATTAGTCGTAGATTTTCAACACTCGCCAGTGTTTTGTTTCCCATGCCACTTCGAGCGTGTGCTCTTGCTCAGATTTGTGATCCAGTTATGTTTGCCACCATGCAAACTCCCAACATGCAAACTATCAGACCAGTCAAAATCCTGCGTCACTTCACAAAGCACTCGGCAGGAAGCGTTCTCTATCAATGTGGAGACACCGTAGTGCTCTGCACGGCGAGCGTCGAATCACGAGTTCCAGACTGGCTTGCCGGGAAAGGTCGCGGATGGATTACGGCGGAGTACAACATGCTTCCGCACAGCACTTCGCCTCGCAAAAGCCGAGAGCGAGCTGGTAAAATCGATGGCCGTACCACTGAGATTCAGCGGCTTATCGGTCGCTCCTTGCGTGCAACAGCCGACCTGAAGCTTTTAGGCGAGCGATCAATCTCAATCGACTGCGATGTCTTGCAAGCCGACGGTGGAACTCGAACAGCCAGCATCACCGGCGGCTTTATCGCATTGATCGACGCTCTTCATGCCGAGTTCCACTCGGTGCCGCGTGAGCTGTACCCACTTTCAGACAGTGTCGCAGCCATCAGCGTCGGGATCGTCGATGGTGCAATAACACTCGACCTGGACTATCAACGCGATGTGGCCGCAGATGTCGATATGAATGTGGTGATGACTGGCAAAGGCCGATTCATCGAAATCCAAGGAACCGGCGAAGAAGCCACCTTCGACGATGATCAATTAACCAGCATGATCGCCCTCGCAAGAAAAGGAATCGCGCAGCTAAGACTCGAACAACAAAAGGCACTCGGAGACGCGTGGCCTTTTTAAGTGGCTAGTTGTTAGTCGCT
>JANODQ010000038.1:0-5396 GCA_031412775.1 Pirellulaceae bacterium
GTCCATCCTATTTCTTGGCCTATTTCTTGGCCTATTTCTTGGCCTGAATCTTGGCTTTCGTCCTGAATCGCGAAAGCTTTCCAAAGGCCCATTCCCCGAGTTGGAAGAATAAGAACCCGAAGCGCTCCGGTGTTGACTTCTAAGACATCAACCCCATCGGATTTCCCGCCGACCAGACGGTGAAATCTCATCTTAAAATGCCCCCCCTCAACCGTAACTTCGCGTGGCATTTCGGTTCTGGGCAAGTCCCGCTCCGAATGCGAGGGCTTCTTGACGAGTTCCCATTTCATAATTTGGCTTCCTGAGGCGTTTTGTCCGGTTCTTATGGTCGATATCTTTCCCGGATAGTCTACCCTTGTAAGTGGTAGCTAGTGTGAATACAACAAGACAATATTTACGCAAGTCGGTCTGTTTGTCGATCGCTGAGCCGTTGATCCGTCATTAAAACGCGAGTTATATCCCTTAGAAAGCTTGGTTGCCAACTCCATGAGTATTGTGAAACTGGATGAAGACTTAGTGAATAAAGACAGTGTCTCTGCAATTTTGGATCGTGCGCTCGACGCCGGCGAAGGACTCCTTCGACTCACTCCGACATGGGTTCCGCGTAGCTTCTTGCATCCGGGACGACGCATCAAACTTTTCCCGGGTGACTTGTACGCTTTCGGGGCCGATCGCGGCGGCATCGACGAGCGTTGGTTCTCCAGTACAACTGAAGCAGCAAACGAAGGACGCGTTTGGCACGAAGGCTTGAGCTTCTGTTTGTTCGAAGGCAAAAAATTCTTGCTCAAGGATGCTGTTGCCGAAGCTGGTAAGCGACTGATCGGAAGCTCCATCTTTGACAAATATCAACGATGGCCCGTTTACTCGAAGTTCTTCGATAACATGGGACCGATCCCGCATCACATGCATCAATCGCAAAAGGATGCTGAGTTGGTTGGCCACGAAGGAAAGCCCGAGAGCTATTACTTCCCGCCACAGTACAACAACGTCGACAACAACTTTGCGTATACCTTCATGGGCCTAGAGCCTGGCACCACAAAAGACGACCTTCGTAAGTGTCTCGAAAACTGGAACAAGGGAGATAACGGTATCCTTGATCTCTCGCGAGCCTACCGACTCAAAAGAGGTACAGGTTGGCTGATTCCGCCTGGCGTTCTTCACGCACCGGGTTCGCTGTGTACCTATGAACCACAGTGGGGAAGCGATGTTTTTGGAATGTATCAATCGATCGTTGAAGGTCGCTATGTTCCTTGGTCACTTCTTGTGAAAGATATGCCTGAAGAGAAGCATCAGGACCTAGACTTCATCATCGGACAACTGGATTGGGAAAAGAACGTTGATACCCACTTCAAGGACAGCAACTACTTGGAACCGATCGTTGACACGAGCGCAAGCGGTGACGGCTACATTGACAAATGGATCGTCTACGGCCACATCGACGGCGAGCAGCTTTTCACAGCCAAAGAACTCACCGTTGATCCTGGTAAGAAGTGCATTCTCAAAGACCCAGGTGCTAGCGGTTGGATCACCGTTCAAGGCAAGGGAACTATCGGTAAGTTGGCTCTTCAAACACCTGCCATGATTCGATTCGGCCAAAATACTGAGGACGAAGTATTTATTAGCCACGAAGCGGCAACTCGCGGTGTGACCGTGACGAACACTGGAAGCGAACCTCTCGTGGGACTTCGCTACTTTGGACCTGGCGTACACGCAAACATGCCAACCAAATAGTTTGCTGCGATCCCAAGCTTTTTACGACTCCGCTCCACTCTCCTAACGTTGTTTCTACCATGACCTCAAACGCCACCGCATCGTCATCGCAATCTAGTTCTTCTAGCAAGCCTTCACCGCTAAAGCTACACAACGCAATGTGGCCAGGATTGGTTGGGAAAGGCGATGGACCGGGACAAGAACCTGCGATCTCGTTGGAGCAGATGCTCAAGTGGACAGCCGACGCGAGTGTCAACGGTCGCAAGTTTGATGGTATCGATTACTTTTTGTTCTTGCCGCACACAGATCCGCAATCAAGCGATGATGAGTTGCGAAAAATTGCAGACATGATCGCAAGTTACGGCTTCAACGTCGGTTCAGTCGTAGCGCCCGTTTGGGGTGGTACCGTTGGGGACACTGCGATGGGTGATGATGCGGCTCGTGAAAAATTCCTCTCGGCTGTTAAAGTCGCATGTCGCATCGCGAAAGTCTTCAACGAACACGGCGTGCGAAAGTACGGCGCGATTCGAGTGGACTCAGCTGAATTCGGACTTGCTAAGTGGGCTGAAAATCCCAAAGCCAACACCGCGAGAATTGTCGAGACGTTCCAACTCGCGGCAAAGATTGCGGCCGACCATGGCGAACGACTTGCGGCTGAAGGAGAAATTTGTTGGGCTGGGATGCACTCTTGGAAGGACATGCTAGACATTCTCGAAGGAGTCGGAATGCCTAAGTCGTTTGGTTTCCAAGCGGACTTGGCTCACACTTATCTGTACTTGATGGGCTACAACGCCCCCGAGCACGCGCTGCTGCATGAAGGCTACTCCGAGGACGAATTCTACGCAGCTTATAAGACGATGACCGACAAGTTGCGACCCTGGACAATTGATTTCCACGTCGCACAAAATGATGGCGAAGTCCATGGTGCCGGCGACCACGATAAGACTGGCAAGCACTGCCCTGCAGACGATCCGAATGGCAAGCTGGACATCGTTCGGTGCTCGCAGTACTGGTTGGAGGATGCCTCGCAACGCGGCATTCAACACATTTGTTGGGATGGCTGTATGTTTAGTAACGACACATTGGCGAACCCCAAAACTTGGAACACAATCCTCGCAAAAATGATCGAAGTCAACGACAGCCTTGCCGCGGTTTAAAAAACCAAAGTATTATGAAACCAAAGTGGCTGGCGATACCCTCAATACACGTTCACGAATTTATTTGATTGGAAACTCTACTGATGGCAGCAAAAAAACCTCTCCGCATTGGAATGATTGGCTATGGATTCATGGGGCGAACCCATTCGAATGCCTACTCGCAAGTCAACCATTTTTTTGATCTCGAATACAAGCCAGTGTTGAAGGCCGTATGTGCGCGAAATGCGGAGAAGGTCCAAGCCTTTGCCGACCAATGGGGCTACGAATCGATTGAGACCGACTGGAAAAAGATGATCGCTCGCGATGATATCGATGCGATCGATATTTGTACGCCTAACAACATTCACAAAGAGATCGCCATTGCCGCCGCCAAGGCAGGGAAGATGATCCTTTGCGAAAAGCCCCTCGCAATGAACACCGCTGAGGGGGAAGAGATGTGCGCCGCTGTCGAAAAAGCGGGTGTCGCTAACATCGTTTGGTACAACTACCGACGCGTCCCCGCGGTGACAATGGCCAAGCAACTGATCGAACGAGGACTACTCGGAAAGATCTTCCACTATCGTGCTCAGTTCCTCCAAGACTGGACCATCAACGCCGATGTTCCTCAAGGCGGTGCCGCAACATGGCGACTCGACGCCGAGGCAGCGGGAAGCGGTGTGACTGGCGACTTGTTGGCTCACTGCATCGATACGGCCATCTGGTTGAATGGAAAAATCGACAGCGTTTCAGCGATGACTGAAACGTTCGTCAAGGAACGCACTCATGCTCTAACGGGCCAGAAGCAAGCAGTTTCAATCGACGACGCTGCGACCGTCATGGGACGCTTCAGCAACGGCTCGTTAGCTCTGTTTGAGTCGACACGTTACGCGCGTGGTCATAAGGCTCTCTACACCTTTGAAATCAATGGCGAAAACGCTTCGATAGCCTGGGATCTTCATGACTTGCATCGGCTCAAATTCTACGACTATCGCGATGAAGGCCCACTCCGAGGATGGAAGAGTATCCACGTCTCTGATAGCGATCATCCTTACATGAAGTCTTGGTGGGTTCCCGGATTACAAATCGGTTATGAACACACCTTCATCCATCAAGTCGCAGACTTCTTGAAGGGGCTCGAAACCGGCACGCCAGCCGGACCAACCTTCCGCGATTCGCTCGAGACTCAAAAGGTTTGTGACGCGATCCTCGCAAGCGCCAAAGACGGTACATGGAAGCACATCTACCCTTTGGACTGCTGTGACTCGTCACAGCTTTTCCAAATCTGACGCTTCGGCAACTACCAGCCTCCCTCCACTAACGACATCAACCACCTGTGAGTCGCCGTGAAGTCGCTCGCCCAAAAGCTTCGTCAAAGTCGGGAGCACTTCAAAGAAAAAAGCTCGCTAGTCTTATGACTCGCGAGCTTTCAATCTCTTTTAGCGTCACTACCCAGCAAACGGCTTAAGCAGCTTGGTGGTCTTCTTCTGCGAAGCGTTGCTTCTTATCAGCGACGCTTTTTAGATCGACTACGTTCTTGGCCAGACCTAGGAAACGAAGAATGCAAATGAACTGGTAGGTCATATCAAATTCCCACCACTTGTGACCGTGTTGAGCCAAACGCGGTTTTGCATGGTGATTATTGTGCCAGCCTTCGCCGTAAGCAATCAAGCCAACCCACCACAAATTTCGGCTTTCGTCACGAGTTTCATAGTTGCGGTAACCCCAAATGTGTGAGGCCGAGTTGACGAACCATGTCGTGTGCAACAAAGCTACGTGACGCAAGCAGATTGCCCAAAGAAACCATGAAGTGCCGAGGAAAAATCCTCCAACTGGATAGAAGCTTCCAACAATGTAACCAGCGAAAGTGACTAATGCACCGAAAGCAATATGGATTGGCAAAAAGTAGTCTTCAAGGAAAACTAGATATTTGTCTTTGATCAAGTCTGGAACCCACTTCTTGACATATGCTGGGCGGTCGCCGCCATCGGTGTTAAACGCAAGCCAGTAAATATGGGACCACCATGGGCCATCCTTTGGCGAGTGAGGATCACCCACTTGATCGCTGAACGCATGATGCTTGCGGTGGTTCGAGCACCAGGAAATCGGTCCACCTTCGCCTGCCAAGGTTCCGATAGTCGCAAACACGTTCCGCAACCAGCCTGGCATATCCATTCCGGTGTGCGTTAAAAGTCGGTGAAAGCCTAAGCAAATCCCCAAACTACCAGCCATCCAATGGAACAAAACAGCCAACCCAAGCCCTGACCACGAGAAGTAGAAAGGAGCACCCAAAGCAAGCACGTGCAGCGCTACCAACCAAATCGCAGGGCCCCAATTGATCGTCATCGGATTATCAAGCGGGTGCGGTCGGTGTGCCGGGAATTCAGTCGATTCGGCAACTGTGGATTCAGCAATTGTAGATTCAGCGATCGAACCAGCCCCGCCCGAAGCAAAACCCTTTGCAGGCGAAACAAATTCTTCCGTCACCGATGCATAGCCATGTGGCGTCTCAACGGGTGCGGAAGCGTGGTGATGATGGTGTTTGGGGATAGG
>JANODQ010000039.1:0-21675 GCA_031412775.1 Pirellulaceae bacterium
GAATAATCGTATACACCTTTTCGCTCCCAATGATTGGTAGCAATTTCCTTAACCTTGGTAAATTTCAAGCCGCGAATGCCTGATCAATCGGCGAACGAACGATGGGCGCAACATGGCTTGGAGCAAAAATCTTATGAATGATCTTGAAGCGATCGCGCGCGGTCTGCATCTCTCCGTCGAGTCCTTAAAACGCCCCGCAGATCTGTTGAACCAAGGTTACGATCCTTCGTTTCTTGCGACCTATCGGCCTGACGAACTCGGGCAATTAGACGTGAAAACGCTTGCCAAGGTGAAGCGAGCTCTCGAATACCAGAAGAGTGTCAGCGCTTACCGAGTCAAACTTCGGGAGCAAGCTACCGCCGAAGGATGGTGGGTCGACTCGCTTCAGAAATTGATCGACAACTCGCAAAGCGTCGCTGAGATCGATGGACTTACACGAAATATTCGGTCTCGGAAGTCGTCCCGCATTCTCGCTGAAAAAGATCCAAAGCTCGCGAAACTTGGCCAAGCTATCCTCACTATGACCGGCAGCGCACCGGAAGATCTGCTCGCTTGGGTTGCTACGGAAACTGGAGTCACACCCGATCAGGCAGAACAAACGCTCCATCAAACAAAGAACTGGCTGGCAGTTCTTCTAAGCGAAGACGCCCAACTACTACACCAGCTTGGCCGCCAGATTTTGCGTCGCGGGCAAGTTTCTATGAAAATGTTGGCTGAGCCTTCCGAGAAAGAGCAGGCTCTCAAGGATTCTGCCGAAGCGTCCCAAGCTTCTGAGGACTCACGTGACGAACCATTGGATGCTCACAGCGATTCAAGTAGCGAAGCCCATGAGCGAGAATCAGTCGCCGATGCAGTCGCTTCTGCGGAAGCAAGCGATTCTCCTGAACGAGTTGCATCTAGCGAAGAACCATCGGACGAATCTGTCTTAGCAGAAACATCTACAGACGCAGTAAGCGACGATGTTTCTGAAACGGCTGTCAATGAAGCCCCAGTAGTAGATTCGGTAGAAGCCTCGATCATAAGCGCTGCCGAATCGGCGACTGATTCAGCGACTGATTCAGCGACTGGCGTTAAAGAGAAAACGGAACTGGATCTTGCTCCAGCAGATCCGCTCCTCGCTGCGTTTCCGTCGGCAGCACCGGGCAAGGCTCGACTTTTTAAAGGCAAGAGCTCCAAGGGCTCGGCAACTCCCGGTAGCAAAGGTGCTTCCAAGGCATCGGCGAAACCGCTGACTCCTCGACAACGACGTCGTAAGTGGCTTCGAAGCATTCTGCAACGATATTCGAAACTTCGAAAGCCACTGACTCGACTGGGGCACTATGAAGCGCTGATGCTCGGTCGCGGACAACGTTCGCAAATCATTGCGATGCGAATCGAGTACGACCTTTCCAGCATGACCAAACTCGCGCATGACGCTCTTTGCTCCAATGGGCATCCGATGGAAGCTTTCTTGAGCGAAGTCGCTGACAACTCGCTTTCGAAAATCATTTTGCCTCGCCTAGAACACGATGTCTTTAGCGAGCTAGAAGAATCCGCCCATCACGAGCTCACCGAACACGCCGTTCGGCACCTTCAAGAAATGATTGATCAACGACCCGTTCGTGGTCATCGCATTTTGTTGATCGATGCCATGGGCCCCAAGAGTGCTGCCGTCGCGATTGTCGATCCACGCGGACACGTCGACTTCACGGGCGAGCTTTCGTCGGTCAGTAGCCGATCCGATGTGGTGACACAGAACGTCGCTACACTTGGTGAATGGATCCACACTTACAAGGTTTCGCTAGTTGCCATCAGTAATGGAAACACACGTCGATACTTGATTCAAACAGTTGCAGAACTAATGAAGCAATCGGGTGAAGGCGGAGACCTACGCTGGACTATTGTCGATCGAACGGGAGCAGACGCTTACTGCGAGACGAGACAAGCACTCCAAGAACTACCCACGATTTCGCGTCGCCACCGAGCTGCTGTGTGGCTCACATGGCGTCTGCAAGATCCATTAATCGAGATCACGAAAGTCGACCCCGCTCGACTACGACTTGGAAGCTACCAACGTGAACTGCCGCAAGACACATTGGAAATCGCCCTTGGCGAAGCCGTCTCCTCCAGCGTTGCTGCTCGAGGAGTTGATGTATGGAATAGCCACGAGAAGTCGCTGGTTTGCCTGCCTGGTGTTGATCTTCCGGTTGCTCGAGCGATCGTAGATCTACGAGATCGATCCGAAGTTTCCACTCGCGAAAAATTGGCGGAATCACTGACGGCAATCGCAACAGAAACTCAACTTCGACAAGCAATTGGGTACCTGCGAATTTTCGAAAGCGAACAACCCCTGGATGGAACAATGATCCATCCCGACGACTACCGTTTGGCCGAACGACTTGTCGCAACAGGCGAACTGCAAATGCCACCCGCCGCGCCACCAAATTGGGTGAAACCGACAAAGCCCAGTGCAAATTCCAGTGCAAATTCCAGTGCAAGTCCCAGTGCAAAGTCAGAGTCCGATGCAAATGCTGACTTAAACGCCGAAACAAACGCAAGCGATCCATCGTCGGCTCCTGCAACTAATGATGCAGTAACCAATGAAGTAGCTACAGCCGCCACCGATACGACTCCCGAGAGCGATGTAGCTGTCGCAATCAGTGAGCCAGTATTAGGTGAGCCCGCAGTAAGCGAATCGATTTCACAAGAGTCAGCTCAGGTCGCTACACCCAACGAGTCAAACTCGTCCGAAACGGAATCGGCGGCACCCTCGGCGAGCTTGGATACGACCACCACTTCGGAAGTCGTACCAGATGCATTTGATCCAGATGCGATCCCTTCGTTCGCAACTCCTAAATCAGAGTCTGACAGCTCGGCTGATTCATCGCTACCAAAACAAAATGCTGCACCGAAGCCAGCTCCTATTCTGGTTCTTGCTCCCACGAACCCTGAAAACCCCGATGGACCAGCAATTCCGACGTCACTTACGATTGACGTCGAGAAGCTATCGCGAAGCTGGCAAGTTGGTCGCGAAAAGACACGGTTCGTTGGTCGATCGCTCCAACAACCATTTGCAGACTCACGCGACTTCCGCATGCCGATTCCTTTGTTGACTTCCATGCCAACCATGGAAACGTTGCGACCTGGACAAACGGTTTGGGGGATCGTTATTGGCGTTGCCGATTTCGGTGCTTTCATGGATTTGGGCCCCGATTGCAATGGCTTGGTTCACGTTAGCCGGCTCTCGCGTGAATTTGTCGAGGATCCACAAGAAGTCGTACAAATCGGTGACTTAATCCAAGTTTGGGTTCTCCACGTAGACCTCGATAAACGACGAATTGCTCTTTCAGCCCTACCGCCAGGAGTAGAACAATCACGACGCCCCGGATCGTTCGAAGCCTCACGTGACGACAATCGCCGTGACGGACGCTCAGATGGAAACAATCGCGGACAACCTCAAGCCGGTCGCTATGCGAGTGGCAATCGATCGTCAGACAACCGAAGCAGTGGAAATCGAAGCGGATCGCAACCGGTTGGAGCACAACAAGGCCAATCACCCAATCAGCAATCCGGCGGGCAGCAATCCGGCGGGCAACAATCCGGCGGGCAACAGTCTGGTGGTCAGCAATCTGGAAGCCAGCGTCCTAGTGGTGGCTTCGGAGGAAATCGCGGCTCTGGTCCAGGTAACAGCGGCGGCCCTCCAAGAAGCGGCCAATCATCGGGACAAGGGCAAGGTGCGAATCGCGGCGGTCAAGGCGGCGGAAGTCGCGAAGGCTACGGAGGACGAGGCAACTCGTATCGCGATCGGTCCGATAGTCGAAACGAAGTCAAGGCTTTCAATAAGAAGCAAGACAAACCTTCGAAGCCAGCACCACCGATCTCAGACGCCATGAAGGAAGGGAAGGAACCAATGCGATCCTTCTCCGATCTTATCCAGTTCATGCAACCCAAGCGTACCGAACCCCTTCCATCGGCAACTGAAAAATCAACTCCGAAAAACTCGCCTGCGATAACGAACGACGCAACAAACGAATCTGGTACATCCGTAGCCGAATCGATCGTTCAAGTAGAAAGCAACGTACGACCTGACACTGGTGTTCATGACACTGGTGTTCATGATACTGGTGTTCATGATACTGGGAACGTAGATCAGGCTGTTGTCCAACCGGCGGCAAAACAAGTTATCGACACTGCTGTCGAGGATGTCAAAATCGCCTCTGAGCCAGCCGAGTAGGCCAGCCGAGAAAACGCCGTACGAGAAAACGCCGTACGAGAAAACGCTGTACGAGAAAATAATAGGCAGTAATTTTTAATGTCGGAATTCGAAGAACGCTTGAAGGCTGCAGCAGCACGTGGAAGCCAAAAGGGACTTAGTCGGGAAGAGCTTGCCGCGTCGCAAAAGGCTTCCCAAGATCGCCTTCGTGGGTTGCATACAACCTATCGGCTTCAGCTTTCTGAACGCATCGATGCGGTTGTTCGCAAACTGATTGATCAGTTCCCTGGCTTTCAATTCGAAAGCATCTTCGGCGAGTTGGGTTGGGGAGCAGCATGCAAACGAGATAATCTGCGGATGATCAATGGCCGCCGAGAAAGCCGCTACAGCCGATTCGAAATGGCGGTGAGGCCTGTTAATGATTTTCTTGTCTTGGATCTTCATGCCAAAGGAACCGTCGCTAACAAAGAAGTGCTGGTTCGCAACTTCTACCAGCCACTGGGCGAAATCGATCAAATCCGCTTTCAACATTTGATAGAAGATTGGGCGCTCTCGTTCGCAGAACTCTACGCCGCTTCCTAGGCGTTAAGCGAATTTAAATTCGCTGAATTAGCCAGAACGCATTCTCTGCTTAACTGCTCCAGCGACCAACGCGCCCTTCGAATCGACCGGTGATTGCGGTATCATGCGGATACAAAATGGTCCCTCTCTTGCGGGCATCCTCGTTCGAATCTCCTCTCCACTTAATCTGTTTCCTGTCACGATTTTATGAGCCAATCCAACTTGAATACTTCAACTTCCAATACACCAGCACCTTTCAAACGCGTTGCCATTTTGTTTGCTGGCGGACCTGCTCCGGGTGCGAACGCCGTCATCAGTTCGGCTGCTTACGCGTTTCTTAACGCGGGTGTTGAAGTCATCGGCATTAAGTATGGATACTCGAACCTCATCGATTTCGATCCGTCAAAGCCACTGGAAGAAGGTAAAGACTACATTCGTATCACCCACGAGAAACTAGAGTTCGCGAGAACCTCTGGCGGTATCATGATCGGGACCGCTCGCGCTAACCCTGGCAAGAGCGTATCAAGTCCCGCTCACCTCAAAGACGCTGATCGAGTCGCACCACTTACACGAGTCTATGCCGGACTGCGATCGCTGGGTGTGGAAGCACTCATGAGTATCGGCGGTGATGACACTCTGAAGACCGCCAATAAATTGAAGCTTTATCAAGATGCTCTTCCGGCTACTGAAGTTCGTATGCCAGTGGTACACCTACCCAAAACAATTGACAACGATTACGCAGGCATCGACTTCACGTTCGGGTTCTTCACAGCAGCCGAAGTCCTTGCCACCGAAATTCGAAATCTCAACCAAGACGCTGCGGCTGGACAAGCGTACTTCCTATGCGAAGCCATGGGACGTAGCGCGGGATGGTTGGCCTACGGTGCCGCAATCGCCGGGAACGCTTGCATGGTGATGAGCGTTGAAGACATCGCTGGTGACTTGCGTGGTGAAGAAGCCACCACCGATCCAGCCACGGGCGAAAAGAAGACTAAAGCCATTATGCATCTCGACAAGATTGTCGAACGAATGGTCGACGTGATGATTGCTCGGGAGAAAATGGGAAGAAACTACGGCGTGATCGTGGTTGCCGAAGGTCTTGCCGAATACCTACCGATGAAATACTTGGAGGGGATTCCTCGCGACGACCACGGCCATATTTCGGTTGCTGAAGCACAATTGCAACGCATGCTCGCGAAACTGATTTCAGAAGCATACAAGAAGCGAACTGGTAAATCACGCAAGGTGAACGGTTTGCAATTGGGCTACGAATCGCGATGCGCCCCTCCAACCGCTTTCGACGTGATGCTAGGCTCCCAGATTGGTGTCGGTGCCTATCGCGCACTGGTCGAAGAGAAGCTTAACGGCTTCATGATCTCAATCGGCGGTCAGTTTGATGTGAGTTTCGTACCGTTCTCAGACCTAGTCGATCCCAATACGCTAGTCACCAAGGTTCGCTTTATTCAAACCGGCAGTGACTTCCACCGCCTCGCAAAGATACTCGAATCGAAGGCGTAGTACGCAACGAACTTTCACGGCATTTATTTCCTCAACGTAATAGTCCATGAAGTAGCTTGCCAGAAGTAGTGCTACGCTTCTGGGCTAATCGCGCCGGCGATCAATCCAAGCGGGGTGTTGCCAAGTTTCAATCTTGATCGGCTCGTCTTTCGACAAGGCGATGCGAACTGCGTGATGTAATGCTGTAATAATTACCTGCCGATCGGGAGCTGAGTAAGCGGCGAACGTTTTTGGATTGCGAGCTTTGGTGCCACCGCTGATAGCGATAACTGACGGTTGACACCAAGCGAGAAGCATCGCGGGATCGGTTGAAAGACTTCCATGATGTGGCGCCATCAAAACATCAATGGCTATTCGCTCTCGTTCCAAAAGCCGTTTCGTTCCTGCTCCTTCTAGATCGCCCGGTAAGAGTAGCTTCTTGCCGTAATAGGTAAACAGAAGACACATGCTATTGGCGTTATCGTTTCCGGGAACGCCCTGGCTATCGGGATGCAGTATTTCAACAGCAATCGAATCGTTCTCGTTTTTGAATCGATCTAGATTGCTTTGATCGTCCAGTGCGGTGATAGGAATCGATTGACGTCGAAGGCTCGCAAGCAGTTCTTGCATGCCGTTACTCGTGCTTTCCAGAGCTTGCGAAGTTGTACAAAACTCACCGACTTGGAATCTTTTAGCCAGGCGAGCGATCGCGCTAAAGTGATCCGAATCAGCATGCGAAAGGAAGATTTTATCAATTCTCGTACGGCGTCGATCCCATAGCACATCTGAAATCTGTAGGTGGCTTTTGGATGCGTCACCCATTCGTCCGGCATCATACAACCAAACTTGCCCATTCGGGAACTCGATCATTACGCAAGTACCATGACCAACATCGATGAAGGTCGTCAACATCGGTTGCTGCAAATTACTCGAGTTGGATTGATACGGAGAAACACCGACACGATCCAGCAAGGGCATCCCAGCAACAACCAACCATAATAATGTCAGCAATGCTATCCAACGCCGCGAGATTTTCCCAAAGCCGAATACCACAATCATCAACAGCAACAGTCCATAGAAAGCAATGACCATCCACAGCGATGGAGAAGGTATCCAAAAATGACTCAGCGGAATTCTTTCAGACACTTTGACAACGCTATCCACAATGACCAAACCCAACGCACATATCGCTCCCAATGGATATCCAATTAGGGCACCTATCCATGGACCAACCAGTGGCAGCCAGCTCACGATTGAACTAGTCATCAACAGCAGGATACCAGCAAGCAACGAAACAAAAATTGGTATCCATAAAATGACGTTCAGGAAGCAAGCGATTGGCGAGACGATGTTAAAATAGAACAATGTGAGCGGAGCAGTTAATAACCAAACCCAGGCGCTCACCTTCAGCATGTTCCAAGCAAGATCAACGAGATACCAAAACCAACGGATAAAAGGATGGCTTGTTGCTAGCAGCAAATCATTCAGCGAATCTTGGTCGGCCAGCATCGACGCGCGATTGCTTCCCAGAAAGATGAGAACGGTGACGGCTAAGAACGATAATTGCGTTCCAATATCCAGCAAGTTATTTGTGTTGTAAACCAGAAGGATTACTGCTGCAAAAGCAAGCACATTCATCGATTCGGTTGGACGGCCAATCCAACGCGCCAAACACAATAGGACTACAAAAATAGCAGCACGCATCACGGGTGGATTCGCACCTGCGACCAGTGAATAAACCAGAACGACCCCGATAGTAATTGCCAAGTTTGTCTTTCGCTTCCAAAGCATTAGCGCACCCAAGGTTAAGATACTGACCGCTACCAATTCAATGTGCATTCCAGAGATCGCAAGCATGTGAATTGTCCCCGTGGCAAGCATTGATTCTTGCAGCTCCCATTCGGCTTGCTCGCGTTGTCCAAGCACTAGAGCCGATGCCATGCGAGCTTGCCCGAATGGTACGTAACTATGGAACGCTTGATCGGCAGTTGTCACAATGCGACCGATGAACCGATCAAGGCGAAGTTGATTGAGGAGATAAGTATTTTTAGCAGGGAGTATTTGAATCTGGCTCAGTACGTCCGTTCTGCCTCGTACATAAACTCCTTCAGCTGCCGCTCGTTGCGAATAGTCAGATTGACCAGGGTTCGTTGGAGGCATGATCCGCTGCCATTCGACAAAGCATCGCACATGGTCGCCAGGAAGTAGACTGCGATTACGACCTTGGGCAGTGATTCGGATCAAACCAAATCGATCTTTTTTCCAAGTTTCACCATCCCGAATTGCAGAAACGCGAACATCAAATACCGTTTGCCATAAATCGTCTGAGAGTAGCTTGGCATCATCAGGGGCAGCCCGCTGACGAAGCGTATCGGGCTTCCATCGAGGAATCGAAACGACGGTTCCTTCCAAGACGATGGGGCTTAAGAACTCTCCCGCTAATTCCGAGAGTTGATCGCTTTGAATTCGATTCCGCTCGACATGCAAACGCATCGCACCAACCAAAAAGACCGCCGTCAAAGCGATCGCGACGAATATCCGTTCCTGCCATTTTGGGTAGCTTGAATCGCATCGCCATTGAAAAACGCACATCAGCAAGAGACATGCGAGTATGACGATTGCTCCAAGTAGCATCGGTATCGAAACTTGATCCGGCCATAACGATGAGAGCGTTGTGCCGACCGATAAAGTCGCAAGAACGACCATCATAGGCATCTTGGCAATACGCGAAGGAAAATTTTTTAATCGATCGCGAATCGATTCCTGGCTGATCCCAATGTCCATCCTGTCCCTTCACCCAGTAAATATGCGCAGCTTCACACGCAATGCATACGACGCGCCTAATGAAGTTGCCAAGTATGCTCAACCAATGGCACTAGAATCGACGACTGTCGAAGTATCAGCAACAGTTCGAAACATATTTATCGAGCTATTCGGACAGAGTTTATCAGGCCATCATCGGTAGGATTATAGCGGGTCCCAGGACCATCGAACTACCACAGGTGTCGCCATCGGCGATTTTGATGGACGGCGGGAAAGAAAAAATCCAGACGGAGTTGGTTACTCGGTCACTATTTTCATGATGAACTGGTTAGCCATTGCTGTCATTGCGGTGTTCAGTTCATCGCCGCAAGGAAACTGAAGAAACTGATAAGACAATCCGTTTCTATGAGCAGACTCTAGGGCGTGACACGTTTGATCGGCATCACACATTGCGGATTGTCCACCGTGGATAAAAAGGACAGGCAAATTGCGTGACTCGCGCCATTGAAGCAATGATTCGCATCGCTTCGGAAAGACTCCATTGATAGAAACAACGCCAGCGATCGATTCACTGTTACGAAGACCGATCCACTGTGCGAGCGTACCTCCCATGCCATAGCCAGCAAGAAAAACGCGATCTGCTCGAATCGATAAATCATTGATTGCATGAGCAATAGATTGCATCACAAGTTGCTCGGCTTGGGCTGCTCCGCTGCCGTTTTGAGTCCAACAAAACTTACGTTCGCTCAAATTACTCCTCTGCATTGCACGCGGAGCAATCGCCACGTAATTGCGAAGACTCAGATGGGGCATGACTCCATCAAGCTCGTATTCGCTGCTATCCTGACTATGAAGCCAGATGACTAGCGGATACTCATACCGGTCTTCGTAGTGCTCGGGAGTGAAGAGACGATGCGAAAAATCAAGGGCCAGCGGCGAGCCAACTGAGATTCCCGTGGAGAGTCCTGCGTGAGCTGCTTTCTTATCCTGCGGCGCAATTCGACTGTCGCGAAAGTTTGCAGATGAATTCTTGCGAGAAGTCTCCGAATGGAGCGAATTCTCATCGAGTTGAGTTTTCCGTGTGCTATTTGGCGGTTGTTGAATCGATTTCGAAAGACCTTTTGTCAGGAGCTTTTCAGTGTTCTGTCTTACGGCCGACAGATGTGACTGGACTTGCGTCTGAAGTCGATTCATTCGGTGAATTCCAACGTAACCGAGTAGAAATATAGATCATAACTATCGCAAGCGAGGTTGTTTACCAAGCTTGCTTTGATCTTTGTTTTGCTCACAAGAGTGTGTTGTATTCGTACTCGAACTTAAAATCAACGTCGTTCTCAAAAGATCTTAGAAGAAGTCTTTTGCTGGCTAATCACTAAGCGGTTTCGAGAAGCTTAGTCATCGATGCTACTAACGACTTGACTGCATCAACACTCTTTTGGAAGCCTTCTTTTTCTTGGGCTGTGAGAGATAGTTCGATAATCTTTTCAACGCCGCCCGAGCCCAAGATGACAGGCACGCCGACGTAGTAACCACCGACGCCGTATTCTTTATCGCAGTACGCTGCACATGGAATCAATCGCTTCTTGTCTCTCACGATGGCTTCGACCATTTGCATGGTAGCTGCGGCTGGTGCGTAGTAAGCGCTTCCTGTTTTTAGAAGCGATACAATTTCCGCGCCACCGGAACGTGTTCGACTTACAATCTCTTCTAAGCGTTCCGGCTTGATCAGTTGGCTTACTGGAATTCCTCCAACGCTGGTGCATGAAGCGATTGGAACCATCGTATCACCGTGACCGCCCATCAACATCGCGGAGATGTCTTCGACGCTTACGCCAAGCTCCATTGCAAGGAACGTTCGGTAACGTGCCGTATCGAGCACACCTGCTTGACCGATGACCTTGGCAGGTTCAAAACCAGTGACTTGAAAGGCTCGCTGCACCATCGCATCGAGTGGGTTACTGACAACGATGACAATCGAGTTGGGGCTGGTTTCTTTGATCGACTGAGACACACTCGAAACGATCTTCGCATTGGTTGCAAGAAGATCGTCGCGGCTCATACCAGGCTTTCGAGCGATCCCAGCCGTGACAACAACTACATCGCTGTCGGCTGTGTCGGCGTAGTCGTTGGTGCCGATAACCTTGGAGTCAAATCCCATGATGGGAGAAGCTTGCATCAAGTCGAGCGCCTTGCCCTTGGGCATGTCTTCGGTCTGTGGGACGTCGAGCAAGACAACGTCCCCGAGTTCACCCGCCGCACACCAATGGGCACAAGTTGCACCAACGTTTCCGGCTCCGATGATCGATATTTTTGCACGACGCATTGCTTTGACTCACTGTGTTGAAAGGTTACTGTGTTGAAAGGTTACTGTGTTGAAGCGAGATAGTTATCGACGGTAAGCCCATTGCGTCAAGGTGCTCAAAAAATCTTCATTTCTTGACAACTCGAAACCGGTAAAAAAACCAAACGATTGCGGCGGCGACAATCAGAGCGGTCGTGAATTCGCGAACCAGCGAGCGAGCGAGCGGGCTGGGGCGCAGGCGGCGTGGTCGGCAGCGATTTCCACTCGGTCACGGCCACCAATGGTCCCATTTGACGCAACTCGGTTCCCCCCATTTTTTCGAGGTTAGCCAGCCCGATCGCAAAAAACTCCGGTTCATACTTAACGCGATCGGTCAGTTGCTGCATGACGACCAGAATCATCGCCAGCAAAAACACCTAGCTTATGACGCGTCTCTTGCTGGCAGATCCCTGGTAAGCTCGTTTTCGGATAGCTTTCCGATTTTCACTTGAATACCATCGATCGCGGTCGAATCTCATGATCCAAGTTCTCTAGCGACTTCGCTATTTCAAGTCCATCAACATCATTTTCATCCAGGGCTATTCAATTATTCAAAATAGTGACTGAGCCGTGAGCGCTAGCTCCGGGTTGCTATGGGAAAACCCGGAACTAGCGCCCACGGCTCATTGCCCAGCTTGAAAAACTGACTTGCCCTACATTTTCATCCGGGTTGCTTGTTCGAGCACCGGATGCGACTTACGCTATAGGATATAAGTACATACTTTGAATTATGCTGCTAAGAAGTCTTTGGTCTAGGTCCTCTACGTCAGCTATACCCTCCATGGCATCTAATATGACGATATCCTCCTCCACTCAGCTTCGGTTTTTTGAGAGCCATCGCAGTCGAACAATCTCGCCCAACAAGCCTGGGTGGACCGCAAGTTTTACAAGCATCTTACTAATTACTTTAATGGGCGGATTACTGGGTGGACTTGTCGGTGTCGGTTCTTCTACAGTTTCATCTCAAGTCGATGCGGCTGAGCCTGCTGAGCGATTTATTGAGCAGCTTCGCGAAGAAGCCATGTTTGATTGGGCGGCCAAGTACATCGACATTTACGGGAAAGCCGGTTGGTTGCCGGAGAAGTTTAAGAAAGACGCTCCGCTAGAGCGACTCATGATTTTACAGGACTCCCTCGCGACCGTCCGCACCATCGCACAGCGTGATTCGATCCTTGAAGAAATTGAAAAGGGTTTCGATGGTTTTCTAGCATCGACTCCTGACAGCCCTCGTCGCAGTGAGGCGAGATTGCGACTGGGAAACATATCACTTGCTCGCGGGCAAGCGGAACTTAAGAAGCTAGAAGATCCGAAGGAACGTGCTAACGGCGAAGCAATTCGAAAGGCAGCTCGTGGACACTTGACCAAGGGTAACTCGGCTTTCGCAGCGGCCGTTGCAGAACTCAAGACGAACATTGAAAAGCTTGCTGGCAACCGGGCCACGTCGCCTGAAGATATTGAACTCCGCAAGAAGCTTCAGGGAGAATATCGACAAGCGCAAATCTTTGATGGTTTTTCATTAAAGCTTATCGCAACCTCTTATCCTAAAAACGCAAAAGAGTATTCCGAATGGCTTAAAAAATCGGAAGTCAAACTCAGTGAAGTGATCAGCAAGGCCGTATCCGCGACGGAGATCGGTGCAAAAACTCTCTCGCGGCTCTATCGCGGTGACGTTCTGGCTTTGATGGGAGAAGCAGATAAAGCCGTCGAGTCTTACACACCCGTTGCTGATATCGAGGAACCAGGAATTTTTCGGCAATGGCGAGTTCAAGCAATCACTTCCATCATGCGAGTCCTTGCGTCAGAAAGTGGTAAGAATCGATTTCAAGAGGCGATCCAACGGGGCGAAGCACTCCTTAAGCAAATGGATCGAAACGAGCGCGGCAACGCGGAATGGATCGATCTTCAGCTAGCCACCGCAGAAGCAAAAGTCGGTCTCGCAAAGAGCTTAGCTTCACAGAAGGATAAGCAAGCGATCGTGAAGGACCAAAAGAAAGACGCTCGAGAACTCCTCTCCGCAATCGTTCGACTTCCCGGTGATCACCAAACGAAAGCCAAGCAAATGCTTTCCGATCTTGGCGTCGAGGCCGTGGACCCGAACGAATCAAAACTTCCCAAGGTGCGAACCTTCGCCGAGGCATTCAAAGCCGGACGCGAGCGGCTCCAAAAGACGGATAGCGTCAACTTGGCCCTGGAAATTCTCAACGATCGCCTCAAGACAGCCTCCAAAGAAGAGAATCCCGCTATTGAAAAAGAAATCCAAGCCACACGCGACTCGGCCTCGCGCGATTTGGGACAAGCACTCGAGCTTTTCATGCAATCGTTCAAGCTCTTCGGACCTGAAGACGAGCGATCAGAATTATTAGAAGCAAGATTTTTCGCGACATTTATACTTCTTAAGCAAGAAAAGTTTTGGGATGCAGCCACCATCGGCGACTTTGTTGCAAGAAGCGGCGCTGGAACCGAAACTGGGCTCAAAGGAGCTAACTTCGCACTCTTCGCATACTCGCGACTCATCGCTGCAACGCCCAAAGAGCAACAGCCAAATTTGCTTCCGCCACTGGAATCGCTCGCAAAGCACATGCTCGCGATTTGGCCCCAAGCTGAAGAAACACAAACCGCTACCGTAACACTGCTTCAACAAGCTCTCTCGAACCAACTGTGGGATGAATCGGAAAGATTTCTGCGACTTCTTCCGCCTGATAATGATCAATCCAAGGCAATCAAACGAGACTTAGGTTACATCCTTTACATCGAGTACTTGAAGAGCATCGACGCAGCGCGACAAGCTGCAAAGGAATCACCGAAAGATTCCAACAGTGCGAATGCCGCGACGAATGCAGCCGTGCAAGGAAATCTTGAGCTCCGCGATCGCGCCGAAAAATTACTGAAAGAAGGATGGGATGTTTTAGTCGCCGATAAAGTAGATCAAAGAAGCGTCGAAGCCGCTTCGGCATTGGTCTCGATCTACCTCAATACAAACCGACTTGAAGAAGCAAACGCAATTTTCGCTAAGGAAGGAACAAGCCCTCTCAAACTGGTAGAAGCCAACGATGATCGTATCAAATCCTCGCAAGCCAAAATGGAAGTCCTGCGATTGAGCCTTCGAAGTAAAGTCATGGCGGCCTCGCAAGGTGGATCCGCGCTCAACCCAAGTGATGTCGAGTCGATCGTTAAGAAGATGCAACTGGTCGCTGGAGATGGCGAAGAGGGTTCCAAGCTGCTGACCAATAGCTTGCTCGTCCTCGCAAAAGAACTTCAGGAACAACTTGCAAGCGTTAAAGATACTAGCGAACAAGCCAAGCTTGCTTCCGGTATACGGGTGCTGATGAAACAATTGGCAGACGTTTCTAAAGACGCTGGAATTCTCGACTGGTCAGGTACTACTCTTTTGCAATTGGCCGATGGACTCAAATCCAACCCAAGCTTGACTACCGTCAACAAGGAACTTAACCAAGCTGCGGCAGAGATCTTTACCAAGATGATCGACATCAGTTCTAAAGATGGCGAGTTCTTGAAATCGATCAAACGCACCACCGAAGATATTCAATACAAACAAGGTCTCACCTATCGCGCGATGGGTGATTACCAAAAAGCAGCAGATGTCTTTGTCGCGGTTCTCAAAGCCAACCCCAATCAGTTATCCGCCCAAATCGAAGCGGCAAAAAATTATCAAGAATGGGGCAAAGGAAAAGATGTCGAACTGCTCAAGAAATCTTATCTCGGATCAGAGTTCGATCCAAAAGCTCGTAAGAATATCGTTTGGGGCTGGGGGAACATCGCAAAAACTCTATCGAGCTCCATCGGTACGCGTCCCGACTTGAAGCGAGTCTTCTTCGATGCCCGATTACAACTCGCCAACAGCCGATACCTCTCTGCAATGGCCACTTCCGAAGCAGCGGCCAAGAAAAAAATACTCGAACAATCGCGTTCCGATATCAAGCAGACTTTGCTTATGTATCCTGACCTTGACGGCCCAGAATCGAAAACCGAATTTGACAAGATGACCATGACCATCCAGCGTGAGCTGGGAGAACCTGCGATCGGGCTCAAGGAATTTGAACCGAACCCCGCAGCCGATCCTGGCAAGTAACCCAGATACCGACTCAACGATCGCAATCAACGACTACAAAATCTAATCAAAATCTAATCCAGGGTTTCGACCTACAAACTACAAACCATACACCACACAAGTCCCGATACAAGACCTGCTTCGCTAACTCTCATGACCTCTACAAATAAAATGACTGTTTATCTTCCAATGTGGCATAGGCTTCTCCATTGCGTCCTTCCGCTTTCGAATGGCAAGCCGACAGCGGTCGCTTTTAACTTGTTTTGCAGTGGCGTGGCCGGATGGACCATCATGGCAAACGCCATCTCGCAAGAAGCCGATAGGCTGTATCCAACGTCAGGTTCGACACAAACAGGAAAGATCGTCGAAATGACTCCCGATAACGTCGTCATGGAGATTCGAGGTAGCAAGCAGAATTTCCCATCTTCGGATATTTTGCGAATTGTCTATGAAGGAGAACCTGCAACGTTTTCTCGAGCCAAAGAACAAGCGGCCACCGATCAATGGGATCAGGCATTAGAGTCATTGAAGCGAATCGATTCTAAGTCGATCGAACGCCCAGAAGTCAAAAACGAGCTCCTCTTCTATCAAGGTCTAGTCCAGGGACAATTGGCTCTTCAGGGGCAGGGTGATGCTGCGGCGGCGACTTCTAGATTGCTCGAGTTTGCTCGTGCGAACGCGAAGACCTCATTCCACTTCTACCAGCTTTCCGAGATCCTTGGATTGCTTGCCGTATCGCTCGGCGAAAACGAAAAGGCTGCCACTTACTTTGGCGCAATGGGGAAGTCTCCCATTGCTGAAACGATGCTGCAAGGTCGCTACCTCATGGGATCGGCTTTGCTCGCTCAAGGAAAACAGGCCGAAGCGAAGAAAGCTTTCACCGAAGCGATCGCTGCAAGTGCAGATTCGGTCGCCGCAAAGAAGTATCAAAAGCTGTCGAAGGTAGCGATTAATCGTTGCGATATTTTAGATGGAAAAATACCAGCTGCTATCGAAAGCTTACGCAAAATGGTCGAGGAAGGCGACGCAACCGATAGCCAACTCTTCTCGGCCATCTATAACGCGCTCGGTCTCGCTCACCTAAAAGAGGGAAAAAACCAAGAAGCAACTCTCGATTTCCTCCACACTGACTTGCTATTCCAATCAGAAACCGACATGCATGCCGAGGCCCTTTACCATTTGTCCCAGCTATTCGCCACAATTGGTGAACCCCAACGAGCTGCCGACGCAAAATCTCGATTACAATCGCTATACCCAAATTCAACTTGGGCAAAGAAGTAATCCAAGACTCAAAGTGTGTCGCTTTTCTTGTATACCCTGTCCCAGTCATAAAAGTAACTAATAGGTTGCTTTCGATCAGCCGAGCAAAGCTCAGAGCGAATCTTGGAGCAAAACTTGGAGCAAAACCAAATCGCACATCGGATCAACTTACGCGGACCTTGGACATTCGCGATGGGTGATCAAGTAATTATCACGAAACGGAAGTTCCATCGTCCGGCATCTGGTAAACGTTTCTTTCTCTATGTCCAGCATGCTCCAGGTTTCCCGATTCATTCGCTCTCTTTGAACGACACGAACCTTCCGCTGACCGCAGAAACTGACAACCCGTTAGTTCTTGGAACGGAAGTAACGGGTATACTCGAAGTCTTCAATCTGATCACCATCCTATGGGATCATTGGCCAAAGGAAATTACGGCAGACTTCGCTGCTGACGATGTTACGCAAACGGAACCTGCCCTTGAGATTCGCTACACACCAAGCCCCACCCATCCACTGCACATTGACTCATGGCTAGAGATACAAGAGTAAATCGAAATCCGCTTCGCTGTGCCTTCCTTCGCTGTGCCTTTATTTACAATGCCTTCCTTCACAGTATTGCTTCCGCGATAGCCATCACCAATCTTGTTGGATGCTCGTCCAGCACTGCACCATCGCGACCGGAGAGACCCTCTGAGGTCGCAAGTTTGGTTGCACCTGAGAAGCCCAAGCCACCTGAGTTTGATGCGTCGATTAATTTGGAAGCTCTCCTGGCTGCACGTTTATCGGCGGAAGAGTTGGATAACGGTTGGATCCGTTTGTTTGATAACACAACCATGATGGGTTGGACTCCAACAAGCAAAGCCAACTGGTCGATCACAGACGGTGTAATAAGCGCTAGCGAAGGCGAACCCGGCTTTTTGATAACAACCAGTCGCTTCGGTGATTTTGAATTGCAGTTGGAATACTCGGCCGCTTCGACCACCAACAGCGGCGTCTTTTTGCGAACGCTCAGCGACCCCAAGGATGTCCAACGCGATTGCTTCGAACTGAATATTGCTCCAACGGATAATCCCTTCCCAACCGGTTCACTTGTTGCTCGACAACGCGTCGAGCCCGATGCGATTGGCGAGCTCGATGAAACCCAATGGCACTCGGTGCACGCCATGTGTGATGGAAATCGAATACAAACTTGGATCGATGGCAAGATCGGTGCTGACTACCAAGACACCAGCGAACGCAAATCGGGATTAATCGGACTGCAGTTTCGCAGCGGTCCAATCAAGTTTCGCGACGTTCGCATTCGCCCAATCACCTACGCTGTCCTACCAGCCGAATCGCTAGATGGATGGCAAGCCAGCAACAAAGAATCAGACACAAGCGAACCCGATAAAAGCGAACCAGTGGCGATGACTACAACGCGAACAGAAGATGGCGGGATTGCGATCAAGGGTGGCAAGGGGCATATCGAGCTGCTTCAAAACTTGGACGATTTTGCGTTGCAAGCATCCGTACTCGTCAAATCATCCGAAACAAACACCGGCATTTTCTTTCGTTGCATTCCTGGTCAGCAGATGAACGGCTACGAATGCCAAGTTCATCACGGATTTGTTGACGATCGACGAACTCCCAAAGATGCCGGCATGGGAGCCATCTTCAGACGACAAAACGCCCGAGCTGTCCTCAGTGACGCTGGCCAAGTAGCTCACGTGACCGTTATCGCCGACGGACCGCACTTGGCAACCTGGGTTCAAGGAGTCCAGGTCGTCGACTGGACCGATACACGCCCGCCTAAAGAAAACCCCCGCGAAGGCCTGCGAATCGAACCAGGCACGATCCAGCTTCAAGGTCACGACCCCTCAACCGAAGCAACCTTTCAAAGCTTAAATATAAGCCCAATTCCATAACTTTGGACTGCTGTAGCTCGCTACAGCTTTCGGGAGATCGACGTAACCAACGAAACGACTCTCAGTCCAATCAATAATCATCGATTGGCCACGTCTCTACCTCTTATCTTCCGAAATCTACGTTGATTGATTAGCTACGTCCCTACCGGTTGATCCTTGGCCGGTTAGTCCAAAAGCTGCGACAAGTTCACAGCACTCCAAAGATATTGTCACCATCTCCAAAAAAGTGCTGGTATAATTGGGTTTAACGAAAAACCTTTCCGCATGAAATCCTTTGGCATCCGAGATTCGGATCAATACCATGAATCGTCCATTACGAGACTTCACCGATCTTCTCTTGAACAAGGGAGTAATCAGTCTCGAGCAGCTTGCCGAAGCCTCGACCATGGCCAAGAAGGACGGAAAACCGGTCGGCGATTGCATTGTAGAGCTCCAGTACGCCACTCCCGAGGACGTCACCCGAGCCTTGGCTGAATTCCACAAGTACGACTACGTGGATCTCACAAGCGTCCGAATCCCCGACGCCGTCATCCAGCTCGTCCCCGAATCGGTCGCCCGCGAAAACAAAATCATCCCTTATTCTGATGAAGACGACACGATTTGCGTGTTGGTTTCTGATCCGTTTGATATCGAAACGATTGAAAAACTACGGTTTATTCTAAATCGAAAGGTCGAAACGGCCCTGGCACCCAAGGAGCACATCCAGGAAGCCATTAACCGTTATTATGGTCAGACCGAAGGGGAGTCGGCTGACTCGATGCTCCAAGAGTTCACCGATACCCAGATCGATTTCACGGAAACCGAAGAAGACAAAATCAGTCGCGATGATCAAATGAACAGCGACGACGCCCCGGTCGTGCGACTGGTTCACTACATGATCCAGGAAGCGGTTCAGCTACGAGCCTCCGACATCCACGTTGAACCCTTCGAAGATCGAGTCCGAATCCGTTATCGAATTGACGGCGTTTTGGTCGAGCGCGACAGCCCCCCCAGACGGTTACTTGGCGCGATCCTTTCCCGGATCAAGATTCTCGCTCGAATGGACATCGCCGAACGAAGACGCCCCCAAGACGGGCGGATCAAAATCACCGTCGGCGAAAAAGAACTCGATCTTCGAGTCAGCGTCATCCCAACCAACCACGGCCAATCAGCCGTTATGCGACTGCTCGACAAGGACAATATTAAAGTTGGCGTAAAGCAACTCGGGCTCTCGGAACGGGATTTCAAGATCTTCTCCGGCCTCATTAAGCGGCCAAACGGCATTCTTCTCGTTACCGGTCCAACCGGATCTGGAAAGACAACCACCCTTTACGCCTCGCTCAACGCCCTCAATCGGCCCGATCGAAAAATCATCACCGCCGAAGATCCTGTTGAATACTACCTACCTGGAATCAACCAGTGCGAGGTTCGACACAACATTGGACTCGACTTTGCCCGCATCATTCGAGCCATGCTACGACAAGCTCCGAACGTGATCCTGGTCGGTGAAATGCGAGACTCAGAGACCGCGCAGATGGGAATCCAGGCTTCTTTAACTGGACACTTAGTTTTCAGTACACTACATACGAACGATGCGCCCAGCGCGATCACGCGGATGGTCGACATGGGAGTGCCCGGATACATGGTCGCCAGCAGCGTGATCGCGGTCTTGGCACAACGCTTGGTACGTAAAATCTGCACGCGTTGCAAAACGACTTACATTCCAAGTGAGTCGGTTTTGGAGGACGCTGGCATTCCGGCGGATATGGCCGCGCACGGCAAATTCTCCAAGGGGAAAGGTTGCCCCTACTGCCAAAAGAAAGGCTATCGAGGTCGGATCGGTATTTACGAACTGATGGTCGTCAACGGACGCCTGCGGGAAATGATGTTCCGCGGTGTTTCTTCGGCCGATCTACGGACTGAAGCGATAAAGCAAGGCATGACAACACTTTACTGCGACGGCATCCGGAAAGTCATGAACGGGATCACGACTTTGGACGAAGTCTACCGAACGGCGAAACGTACCGAGCAAGAGGACATGGCGATGCAGACTTTGATTCGCGAATACGCGGCCGAGCACAAGCACTAAAGCCAACTTGCTTGGCTCGAGTGTCGTCGCAATGATATCACTGGTTTACCGAATCGCCAGTGGCGGGCTTTCTTGCGTTCGGGTGAGGTGAGACCGCAAACAAATAATAGCCGGCTTCTAAATCGACCTCCCATCGACCGGTGGTTAGCCGCTCATCCTTGTGGCTCCTGTTGGCCGCTACGGTTGGTTCCTAGCCGCCGATTGCCGTCAAAAACGGTACTTACGGCATTGATATTCGCAAAAATTGCTTTCATTTGTCCCCTGCTGCGGACTGGGTGAATATCATAGCCACTAGAGCGAGGCGAGTTTGTTGAACTGAACCCTTTGGACTGCGGTGACTAGTCACCGCTTTAAGACCTATCAAACGATATTCCTCCAAAGCCCAACACTGCAAACCGAACGTTTACCTTTTCACACAGACCTAATCCCGAAAGCTGGGCCAAGCCCCAGCACTCCAAAGCCTTTGGACCGTTTTAGTAACTACTCTTCCGATTCTTCTTTTCATTTAAATTAGGTTTCTATGGCCACAGTGCTGATCGATAAACTGCTGCAAGCGGCAGTCAAGCAAGGCGCAAGCGACATTCACATTGTCGTTGGACAACCGCCTGTGTTTCGATTGCACGGTCGGATGCGAAAACTGGAAACCAAAGTTCTGGAAGCCGACGATACCGTCCAGTTGATGAAGAGCATCGCCCCGGACCGTTGCCAACGTGAACTTCAAGAGAATGGAAGCAGTGACTTTGGGTTCGCCTTTGGAACACTCGCTCGATTTCGGGTTTCGATTTTCAAGCAACGTGGCAACATATCGATGGTGCTGCGACAGATCCCCAACGACAAATTAACGCCCGAGCAACTTGGGTTGTCGCCTGCTGTGATCGAGATGGTTCAGCGTCCTCGTGGATTGGTCCTCGTCACCGGCCCAACAGGATCAGGCAAGAGTACAACCCTAGCAAGTTTGATCAACTATTTGAACGAAGTACACGATCACCACATCATCACGATTGAGGACCCGATCGAGTT
>JANODQ010000040.1:0-9796 GCA_031412775.1 Pirellulaceae bacterium
GCAACTTCACGATTGCGAAACTGTTCGCTAAGTCGCGCGGCCGATTTCGAAGTCCTAGCAAGCGGTACAACGCCCGTCACGCAGCGGTCTAAGCGGCTCACCACGCCCAGATAGACCGATCCTGGCTTATTGTATTTAATACGAATGTACTCTTTGGCTTCGTCCAACAAGCTTGGTTGATCGGGCTGTGCTCCTTGAACAATACTGTTGGCTGGTTTGTTTAGTACTAGTAGATGATTGTCTTCGTACAGTACGTTCATTGCTATCGACACAAGCGAGTTATCCTTGAAGCTGCAGAAGTATGAGATCTGATTGAGGCCCATAACTTTTGATAGTCACTAGCCGATCGCTTTCGTTGATGACATCGATCTCCAAACCAAGATGGTCTTTCGGGAACAAAGATACGAATTTTGCACCCCACTCCACGACCATGATAGCAGGCTGCTCGAACATTTCTTCGATGCCAAGCTCTAGAAACTCGTCGTCATCGTTAACGCGATAGAGATCTAGATGGTTAATCGGTGGCGTCGTCGGATAACTTTGAATGATCACAAAAGTCGGGCTTGTTACATCTCCGTCTGCGGCCCCAAATGCTTTTGCGAGCTGTTGCGTAAAAAAAGTTTTTCCTGCTCCAAGTGTCCCATCCAATCGTATGATCACTGACTTAGGCTCAGAGTTTTTTTGAACGGCACCTATTGCAGCAGCGAAGTCACTCGCAAAGCGGGCGCAATCATCCTGCCCAATCCAGCGGACTGTGTGTTCGCGATTCGTATATTTACAACCAATTTGCTCGCCGCTCATTGCGATGTTCCTGCGATGTTTATTGAGGCAGATGTATCCTGATTGTCATCAAACAAAACTGCAGCGATCGTGGCCAGCGATGCGACTGCTGTTTCAACGCGAAGGATTCGACTACCTAAGTCGATCACCTTCCAATTATTATTGACCGCCTTCAGTACCTCGACATCTGTGAAGCCTCCCTCGGGACCAATTGCAGCGAAGCCATGGTGAGGTTGGATTGCGGTGTTGGATATTAAAAACTGTTTCATGGTTGTTCGGTGTTCAGCAAGGTCTGGATGGGCGATGATTCGAAAGCTTGGCTTCATCGACGCATCGTTTTCTGCGGCATTCTCAGAGGCGCGAACTAACCAAGTGTCAAAATCAATTGGAGGTTTGATTTCCATAAGTCGATTTCGCTCACACTGCTTACATGCTTCGATAACGAATCGCTGCAGCTTCTCAATGGAATTTTCGGTTGGGATTTTAACCGAACGTTCTGTAAGGAGCGGTACCAGCTCATGGACACCCAGCTCGACTGCTTTTTCGACTACGGCTCGCAATCGGTCCCCCTTGGGTAGTGAGACTCCGAGCGTAAAGCGGCCAGGAAGATCTCGCGGTGCGAATTGGATGCTTTCAATCTTAATCTCACAGTCGCGTTTCGTTGTCGAGACGATGACCGCTGTTGCTTCATTGCCAAGACCATCAAACAAAACACATTGGTCTCCGACCGACTCGCGACGAACGCGTAGGGCATGATGGGCCTCCTCAGGCGGAAGAAAAATTTTACCCGGCGACAAAGCCAGAGGAACGTAGTAGCGATGAAGCCCCATGAATGGTTTCGTAGGCAATGGTGCGAATGCGAGTCGGAAAGGGTCGTAACAGTTTTTTCGTACGAATTTATATTACACTGATTGATAAGATGATAACTCATTGCCACTTTTGTACAGGACCTCTTTATTTTGTCGAATACGTTAACTCAGCCACCATCCGTTGGGCTTGGACTTTGGAAAATTGCGAATGATCAAGCTGCTGATGCCGTTCAAGCGGCCATTGAGATTGGTTATAGACATCTTGATTCTGCAAGTGATTACGGTAATGAAGCTTTTTCCGGCGACGGGATCAAATCGGCGATAGATAAAAAAATTGTAAGTCGAGATGAGCTTTGGATAACAAGTAAACTTTGGAATACAAACCATCGATCGGAGCACGTAAGAGCTGCTTGCGAGAGGTCGTTGCGAGATTTGAAGGTCGATTACTTGGACCTCTATCTGATCCATTTTCCGATTTCGTTGAAATATGTCGATCCTGAGTGCCGGTATCCCGCAGGTTGGTTTTACGATCCAGAGGCAACAACGCCCAAGATGGAAGCTGAATCGGTTCCCATTCGCGAAACGTGGGAAGCCATGCAAAAACTAGTCACTGCGGGACTTGTTCGACAAATCGGAGTTAGTAATTTCAATGTCTCGCTTATCCGTGATGTCTTGTCGTATGCGACGATTCGACCATCAGTTTTGCAGGTCGAATCGCATCCGTATTTGGTGCAACCGAAGCTTTTGCGATACTGCCAGCAGGAATCTATCCACATGACGGCGTTTTCTCCGTTAGGGGCTCCATCATACGTGTCGATCGGTATGGCAACGGAAGCGGATTCGGTGTTAACGGAGCCAATCGTGCTTGCCGTTGCGGAAGAAATCGGATGCACCCCTGCTCAAGCAGTCCTTGCTTGGGGAGTTCAACGAGGAACTTCAATCATCCCGAAGACAACGCGAGCAACGCGACTTAAGGAAAATCTTCAATCAAAGGACATCTCGCTGTCGGCTGAGCAGATGCAAAAGATGCAATCGCTTGACCAAAATCGTCGATTCAATGACCCGGGTGTCTTTTGCGAGCAAGCCTTCGGAAATTTTTATCCGATCTACGAGTAGGCGATTCCATGGCAAAAGACACAATCAAAATCTTTTTTACGAAAAGTATCTACTGTTAAGTTGACGACGCCTTTTAACCCAGTATAGTTTCAGCAAATCAGTCGAGCTTGCTCGATTGGGCCTTCTCATCGATCACCTGCCCCGGTTGAGAGAAGGTTACTCCCACGTTAATCACCTGCCCCGATTAGCGTGGGTTTTTTTATGCCCCGACACAATTTCCGAGCCTTTTAGAACAGATTTCAAAGGCAAGGCAATCGCTCGCCTTTGCGTTGTCGATGGCATCTATTATTTAAAGTCGAAGGCGTATTGACTTTGAAATAATCTAATTGTGCAGAAAGCTAAATAGCTCGTTCAAATGATGGTCGATTTCGGGATGGTTATGTTGTTTTTACACGGGCCGCGCTCTTCGCAAGTGAGGTGTATTCTGAGTAAAACGGATTTGAAATACGAAGTAGCGACTCGCCGGAGTAACGATTCGACATCAACAATATGATGAAATTATGATAGTCTGCAATTTCCAAGGTGCGAAATGTTCAGGGCCGCTCAGGAAAGTTATGAAATTATGTATCTGCTTGGATGGAATCGATTCGTTTGCTGGAGCGTGTTGCTGACGATTGTTTTGTGGATAGACGAAGGCACCCAGTCGATTTGGCTTGGCAGCAACGATGCCCGTTCTGCCGAGCTTTCTCAAACCCACTCTCCGACAACTCTCAGTGTGAAAGTAAAGCTGCTGTCGGGAGCAACTTTCGAAGGCGATCTTCAGAGTGTAAACACAGGCACGGTAACCATTAGGGCTCGCGTTGATAACAATTCGGTCATGAGAGAATTTCCTGTTGCGGAGACCGCCTCCATCGAATTAGTGGATGTGTTACCAAGCGATGGATTAGTTTCAGGCGATATTTTGAAGCTATCTGATGGGACTACAATTCAATGCCGTAGCATACGAGGTAAAGACAATTCTTGGTCTATTGAAAGCGAATGCAATATTTCGCTCAGCATGACTCCGTCTGTAATGACGAGTCTGCAGTTTCGAAACCTGAATAAGTCGGTTCGTGAAGTTGTTAGCCAAAACACTGGTGCGCCGGTTTTGACCGACGAGATGCTGATTATCAGGCCGGGTGATCAAATAGACCGGATACCAGGAGTGATTCTCGGGCTCGACGAAAATTCTGCAAGCTTTTCATATGACGGTCAGACGATTCCAGCCCCGCGAACCAAGCTGGCTGGACTTGTGTGGGCTCAGCCTGAGGAATCGTCATACAAGCCAACGATTCGGATTCGAACGCTCGACGGAAGCAAATGGGAAGCGACCACGCTTAGTTTAATAGAATCAGGCGAGAAAGGACCGTTGTTTCGGTGGACCTTACGTAGCGGTATCGAATGCGTGTGCGATCCCACGAAAGTCGCGAGTATCGATTTTTCAAACGCTATTGTCAGATGGTTCGCTTCGATTCCTGTGATCGAATCCAACGCCTTCGACAATCCGTTTTTGTCGGTTTCTGTTCGTGGTAGATCGGTCTTGCTGGCACCCCATTTCGCAAGTCGTTCCCAACAACGCGAGGTCGCAGATGAGCCTTCCACGAAAAATCTCGTATTCCCGGTTGATGGCGAAATCATGGCTCGCGTGCCGGACGGTACAACGCGTTTTCGAACCCGAATTGTTCGCCCAGAAGACGCCAAAATTCAAGATAAAATCCGAAGTGAGATTTGGTCTAACGAGGACCTGCTATGGTCAAGTGCGGATCTAAAAGTGGATGCTCCATGGGTTGTCGATATTGGCGTGACGCCAGAAAAGCGAATTCGGTTGGTGGTGCGATCAGAGTCAAAGGTATCTGCCGGTAGCATGGTGACTTGGCTGCAGCCCAGGTTTTCTCCGTAGCGAAATTGGGGAGCAATTGCAACAGGTCCGGATGAAAAAGATTAGCGAAAAGCGAGGCTTTCTAATCGTAGCAAATGTCTTAAGACATCTGGGAACATCGGCTATTGCGACTGTTTTCATCGACATCTGAACTCTTACGAATTCAGCTACCCCATTTTTTCATTTGGACAAAGCGCGAACCCTGTGGTTAGATATTGTTATGACTTGCGCGTTTGAAAGCTCACGGTCATGAAAGCGACATTTCAATCAGGGCATGGGGAGAGGGCGAGCCCCGTTTCTCAAGTGATTCTTATGGATTACGATTACGTGATAGATTAGTGACGCGTCATGCGTCCTGTGTTTGGCAGTTTTGGCAAGGCCGATATATCTACGTGACGATGACAAACGAGATACCGGCGTTCGCAGGCAAAAGAAGAATTCACTCTTTATGGCTTATCTGGACTCACTCAGCGGAAACTCGATTGGAAAACGCTATGACTTGGACCAAGCAGAGATGGTCATGGGGCGGCATCCAGACTGCGACATAGTGCTTGATAGCGGAGCAGTCTCGCGGCAACACGCGAAGATGATCCGCAATGGAAATTCATTTCTGATCGAGGACATGAAAAGTCGGAATGGAACCTTCATAAATGGTCGCTTGATCGAACAGCCATCTGCATTGGAAGACGGCGATGTAATTCGCGTCTGCGACTTGGAACTTTCGTTTCATGCCGATCTTCCTGTGTCTCAGTTTGATGACGGATCAAGTCTCAATGCTACCCAAGGTTCGAAGTTAGGAATGTTCATTGTCGACGATGGCGATGAACCAACGAGCCATTCGGTGATGGCTAAGATGGAAGTACGAGGCAGTACTTTCGGCGCACAAGTTTCGGCGTCGCCGGAGGTCAAGTTAGCGGCCATGCTTGAAATCATGAATGCCCTAGGAAAATCCATTTCGATTGATGACGTTCTGCCTAAAGTGCTGGATAGTTTGTTTCGTATCTTTGTCCAAGCTGATCGTGGCTTCATTGTTTTGAAGGACGACTCGGGGACACTCCAGCCACGATGGGTGAAGACTCGCCGCCCAGAGCAAGAGGAGCAGTTTCGGATTTCTAGAACAATCATGAAACAGGTGATGCAAGACAAGGAAGCGATCATTTCCTTGGATGCCGGCAGCGACGAAAGATTCCAAATGAGCCAAAGCGTGGCGGATTTTCGAATCAGATCGATGATTGTTGCACCGCTACTCGATTCCGAAGGAGAACCGCTGGGCGCGATACAAATCGATACAGTGCAGCATAAAGGGCGATTCGAAGCGAAAGACCTCGAAGTCCTTTCAGCGGTTGCTAACCAAGCGGGTATCGCCATTGAGAACGCTCAACTGCACGAACAGATGGTCTTGCAACGATTGGTCGAGCAGGATTTGGAGCTGGCTAAGCAAGTTCAGCAAGCCTTTCTTCCTCGCGAAACGCCTGATCTTCCAGCTTATGATTTTTACCAATATTACAATCCCGCAAGCGAGATCGGTGGCGATTACTTCGATTACATTCCTTTAGAGCACGATCGAATGGCAATCGTTGTCGCTGATGTCGTCGGTCACGGCGTTGCGGCGGCGATGTTTATGGCAAAGCTATCTGCTGAAACACGATTTGCGTTTGCATCAGAAGACGAGCCCGCCAAAGCTCTGACACTTCTGAATGAACGCGTCACCGCTCTCGGCGTCGAGAGATTTGTAACGATGTGTGTCATAATTCTTCATCCACAATCAGGAAACATTTCTATTGTTAATGCGGGTCACATGCCACCAGTTTACCGCGACCAAAACGACGTAATTTCCGAGCCCGGTTTCGACAATAGCGGCCCACCGCTCGGGATTATGACGGGAATTGAGTACGAAGAATTCAAAATGCAGATACACCCTGGTGAACTGCTTGCGATGTATACAGACGGAGTTTTTGAGGCTCCGAACAAGCTAGGAGCGCAGTTTTCAATCGCTCGGGTGAAATCCATGGTCGGGGAAACGTCGAATTCGCTATCCGAGAATGGCAATGCGTTGATCAAGTCTGTCACTGAGCATATTGTAGGTTGTGCCCAGGAAGATGACATGTGCTTGGTCATGTTTAACCGACGTAAAGAGTCGTCATAGCCTTGCCGTTGCTCGCGGCGTATAATGAATGGTTGTGAAGGGTGGCTACCGAAAATTGGTAGCTGGCCACCCGAAAACCAGAAGTCACCACCTACTTGAGGGCGAAATGATGAACCAACCAAACGCAATATGTTGTCCTACGGCCAAGAAAGTCTTTTTGGGATTGGCAATAATAAGCGGAATGGTTCTGGCAAGCTTTTCGCAACTCGGACCTGCCATGGCCACATCAGAATCTTCGAAAACATTACGTCACGTCGTACAATTTCAATTCAAAGCCGATTCTTCAGCCGCTGACGTCCAAAAAGTAGTAGACGCTTTCCGGGCATTACCGGGAAAGATCACGGAAGTAACCGACTTTGAGTACGGAACCAATAATAGTCCTGAAGGCTTAGCAGATGGCTTTACGCATTGCTTCCTGATTACCTTTAAATCCGAAGAGGATCGTGCTGCCTACATCAAGCACCCAGATCACCAAGCCTTCGTTTCTATTCTTAAGCCACATCTGGAGAAGGTCCAAGTGATCGACTTTTGGTCCGCCAAGTAGTGCGAATTCAGTCGTATCTTGGAAGATCTTCACTAGCTGAGTTGCCATGTAAACAAACTACGGCAAAGCAGCCTTGGTTACAATTCTGCTCACAATTCTACTCGTTGAGTGGTTCGAGTCCGATGAGCCAATTTCGCTTTAAGAGCATTGGTATGCGTCTGGGATTCGTTGCAAAGGAACATCTATGAATCGATATGCGTCTCTGTGCGATGACTTTTATTTGAATATGCATCTTCAGACAGAACTGGAGTTACCACAACAACGTGAAACGGTTCTGCACTATTTTGAACAGATGCAACGTCGATATCCCGCGTTGAAAAATTTCTACACACGCGAGCGGAATGAACTCGTACTGGAAGAAGATAAAGACTCCGGCGGATATCGATGGGTAGCGATTGAACCAAAGCGACTTTGCTCGGGAACAGTCAATCCACCATCGCTCGATGAAGCCATGGAGCAGCATCGCGAAGTACTGCGATTGGCTCCGTATGCGCTTACGGTCAGCAAGATAGACTGCGAATCGCTTACCGTCATGTTTGGCTTCGACTACACCTATCGCGGCAATCACAATCAATTGATCGCTGACACAATAGGCATTCCGTCTGCCTTGGATGGTCTTTGCAGTCGAGCGAATTCACCCGTCATTGGCTACGAACCTTCAATTCAATTTACCGTTGATGAGGAGTGTTTGACTCAGGTTCGGATCAACTTCGAAACGCGTACAACTGGCTTTCATGTTCGGACTGGAGAATATGGTGAGGAGCAGTTGAGCGTTTACTTGAGCGTTCGAAGGTTCGACTCTCTTGGACCTAATGACGACTTCGTTGTGGAGCTTGATCGCTTGGCAAATCTAGGCTACGAGCTTTTAGACAGCTATGTAGTAGAGAATATTCTTCGACCTCTTCAGTCGGCAATTGCGACCAAGTAACAGCCTGATAATCTAGGCAGTTTACGCGGCCTTCTTGACTATACCGCAATGTTGCGGACGGATTATTCCGAATCAAAGGAATAGTCCGTATAGCCGTTGAGTAACGACTAATCAGCAGATCAGTCATTCACCAATCCTGCGGTACGGCGACTGTCAATCAATACCCTGGCAGGGGGCCTATCACGAGCGTCGCAAGGAAGCCTGATGTCTACACTGAAACAGCGACAAAACTGGGTCCGCTACAGCAGCCCTGAAACCGCTTTGCTCTTATTCTTAGGGATCATAGCCGTTCTGTTGACAATCGCGTCTAGCGGATGTTCGCGATCGTATTATCGAAGAACAGCTGACGCGGAAACGAAGGTGTTGATCGATGACAAAGTCAATGTGGCGAGTCTGCCACCAATGCGAGGCGTACAAGTCGATCGTGCTTCGCGGATGTTTGACCCGTTCAATCCTGATCGCCCGCCCATGCCAGAGGATGATGGTGTTGCACATCGATACATGCAGCGAATCGATGGGAAGAAGCATTACCCGCTCTGGGATGTGAACGGTTGGACCAATACAACGGAAAGCCCTGATTGGTGGACGATGCTTCCACTCGATGAACGCGGGGTCCTTGTGCTCGACAGCGATCTAGCGGTACGGCTTGCTACGCTCCACTCGATTCAATACCAGGCCGAGGTCGAGACGATCTACTTGTCGGCGATTGACGTAAGTAGCGAAAGATTCTTACTCGATAATCAGTTCTACGCAGGCTGGAACGTTGCCTATACCGCCGATGGACCAGATCGCCGTGGTGGTGGTGGACAAAGTCAGTCGAATCTAACGACTGGTCCGTTCGGAAGGACTCAACGTCCATTTCAATACAATCGCACATTCGCAAGTGGTACGAATCTATTAGTTGGTTTTGCTAATTCAATGACCTGGCAGCTAAGTGGTCCCGATACGCAAACTTCTAATACCTTACTGGATATGACGTTGATTCAACCGCTGCTTCGAGGTGGTGGACGAGACATCATCTTAGAGCGATTAACTTTGGCGGAGCGAACGCTCCTTGCGAACGTACGCTCCTTCGAGAGATATAAAACTGGCTTTTACGTTAACGTAACCGCGGGTCGCGTTGCAGAGCCCGGTCCAACTCGTCGAGGTGGAGTCTTTGGTGGTGCGGGACTTCAAGGATTCACAGGATTAGGTGGTGGATTCGGTACCGTTGGTGCCGTTCAGCAAACTGCGAGAGCCGTTGGATTTGGTGGCGGTGGTGGTGTTCCTGCGGTCGGAGGCATTCTCGGGCTACTTCAAACACAACTTCAGATTCGAAACTCGGAAGAGAACATCGCTCGATTGCAAGACAACCTTCTGCGATTCGAAGACACACTTCGGGAGCAACTCACTAAGGTTCCACCCACGCAAGACACGATTCCTAGTCAGCAGCTGCAGGTTGCTCAGGCTCGACAAGCATTAGTTTCTGCTCAAGCACAGCTCTTCAGCAGTCGTAACGGATACGAAGCTTCATTAGATCAATTTAAGTTATTGATCGGACTTCCTCCGTACTTATGCGTCGAGATTCGTGATCCCATTCTAGAGCAATTCAATCTGATTAGTCCCGAAATGCGAG
>JANODQ010000041.1:0-4773 GCA_031412775.1 Pirellulaceae bacterium
CAGCGACGTAATCAACCATCGTGTCGTCTTTCGCTCCGCGCAAGTTACGCTCGCCATCCGCATCTTTAAAGGAGTGAAAGGCGACGTTGAACACATCGTGTCGCAGCAAAGTGTTCAAGTTAATACGCAGCGCCAGCGGACCCATCTTACGAGCCAGTGTAGCCCAAACCGTCTGTCCCTTGGCGGCATCGGACAACAAGACCCATCGGACGTTGTCGAGTCCACCAGCGATCAAGGCCTGTGCTTCTTCGCTCTCCGAGTTGCGGTACGCGATCAGCGACTGAACTTCAACCGGCAAGTCAGCTTCCGTTGCCGGTACCCACTTCTCGATGCTCTTATCAGTCAACCAGCGCGATCCGCTTATCGGACGCCGGTTTTACTCTTTGGCTAACGCGGGGGCTCCAGCCCTCGACTAGGCGTTAGGCTATAGATTCAAAGAAATCGCTTTGCGATTCTCATCTTCCTCGAACCTCAAGTCTCACGCCTCTAGCCTGAATCAAGGCACGAAAAAACCCGGTGTCACTTTGGGGTAACACCGAGTTCGCCAACGTTTGCTTCGTTAGTACGGCCGAGTGTTACCTACGTTTTGGATTACCATGCTCAAAACCACAAGGTTGCATATTCGCGTTTTGTAACACGATGCATTTCCTGCAGTCTTGATAACGTTCGGTGCTCAACCGTATTGAAGTCATGATCTCGTATCCAGTGATTGATTGCTTTTCAGATTCCTTGCCACGCCTTGTAGCGTGTACAGGAAGAAAGACGTCGCTAAGATGAATTGGTTCGCTGAATGCTCTAAGTTCGCAAGAATTCTTCCGACATCCCGACATACGTATAAACGCAGATACCCAGCGAAAGTCTCCATACTCAATGAATAATATCGAAGTATTTTTGATTGCAAGCACGTTCGCGGTGGCTGGCGCATCGCAAGACCGATCCAAGTACGGAAATAAAGTATTCCGTGCGATCGTCGCATCGGGTCGAACTGTCTAGTCCAGTGCTCGCGAGCAATTCGCACGCGTTCCACCGGTCGCGGATTCAACGCGGGCTCGCGACCTAGAAACGCAAATCGTTTTGGGCGCAAACGGTGCGACCAAGTTGCGTACTTTGAGCTGGCTTGCTCGGGTGTCGGCATTGAACCGGCAAGATGGAAGTTCGAGTAGTGCGAACACTGCTGGTACGATAAGTTGCAAGCGTGAGCCACATGATATTCCAAAGCAGGGATCTCAATCATCGCCATACCACCTTTCGTAAGCCATACTTCATCTTGCCGGCATCCAAAAACTCAGGTCGTTACCGAACCTATCCAGGTGGATCGACGTGAGCGTGCTTGAAGGCATGGTCGGATGCGACGCCAACTCTCATGCCGGCGAGCTTAGCGGTGATGACGAGTGACTTTGCGATGATGTGAGTAAACTTTCCACTTGTTAATGAACCAACTCAGTATCGATTGCGGATGCGGATCACGACAAGATTGGCTTAACAGCGTGTATCGCTCCGAATAGCCGCTCACAGGGCACCCTGCCAACGTACGCATTCTCTTACGTTTACGTAAGAAATTAATCGACGCAAAGCAGGACACGCTCAACGACATCAATTCCTACTTTGATGGTCGACGGTGGAATCGAAAACTATGGGAGTATGTTTTCCGAGATCATTAGTCAATAATTGCTGACGGGTGGCAAGCACGATCTAGGTTACGCTGAATCAACACAAAATGACCTCGACGGGAAATAATTTGTGCCGATTAAATGCTTCAGCACGGAACCATCTTTGCGGGGTCTGCCTTGAGAACCATGGATTGTAACAGGAGCCCTTTGCCATATCGTTCAGCTAGTTCAATCAACACTTGCCGATCGATGGGTTTGGTGGTGAATTCATCGCATCCTGCATCCAGGCACTTCTGCCGATCGGTATTCATCGCGTGGGCGGTCAGAGCGAGAATCGGTATCTTGTAACCACCTTCACGAAGTCGTTTTGTTGCTTCGTAACCATCTAATTCTGGCATCTGCATGTCCATGATGATCAGATCGAAAAGGTCGCAGTTTGATTCGATGAGTTCAGCGGCAAGCAAGCCATTATTTGCAATGGTGACCTCTGCGCCAGCCTTTTTCAGATGGAACGAAATCAACCGTTGATTGTCGGGGCCATCTTCCGCAAGCAAAATTCGCAGACCGGCCAATGGCGGAACATTTGTTTGGGTCGGTGCGATGGCAACCTGTGGCAGAACTTCTGCGGCCTTCGATATCGGTGTAACCTCCGGCTTGATCAAATCGATCCCCTTTAAGTCCCCTGCATCAACAGTGACTGTAAACACGCTTCCTATTCCAAGATCTGATTCCACCTGAATACGGCCGCCGAGCAATTTGGCTAACGAGTTTGAAATCCGAAGGCCTAGTCCTGTACCTCCAAATCGGCGAGTCGTTGAACTATCGGCTTGTGAAAAAGCTCCAAACTTTGCGATCTCACGACGTTGCTCTTCCGACATGCCCAAGCCCGAATCCACAACCCTGAATTGCATGGAGTTGCTTTCGGGTAAAAGCAGAGTACGAATCGTCACCTTTCCGACTTCGGTGAACTTGATCGCATTTCCGACAAGGTTTAATAGAATTTGACGCAGTCGCGTTGGATCGGAAATGATCCTTACTGGAATCGCGCTGTCGTACTGAATCTCCAAGCGGATGCCTTTCCCAACCGCTCGGGGTTGCATGAGCGAGGCAACTTCATCGACAATTCCTTTCGGCGAAAAGTCGATGCGTTCGATCGTCATCTTTCCCGCATCGATTTTGGACATGTCGAGAATGTCGTTGATGATCGTCAGAAGATGGTTCGCATTGGAGCGAATCGTATGGATGGCCGCTTTTGCAAATGCTGGGTTGCTGCAGAAATCGCCTTCCGTATCCAACAAGTCTGCAAACCCCAGAATAGCAGTCATGGGAGTTCGGATTTCGTGACTCATGTTTGCGAGGAATTCGCTTTTGCTTTGATTAGCGTCCTCTGCTGTGCGTCTCGCCAAATCCAGTTCTGATTCGGCAATCTTGTGGCTACGTATATCGCGAACAATCTTGGAAAAGCCCAAGATTTCGCCCGTCTCATTGCGGAGAATCGAAGCAGAGATCGATACAGTGAGTTCGCTTCCGTCCTTTGCCAACCGAACGGTTTCAAACTGCCGAATGCGTTGCTCCTTCATGATTTTTTCGACGAAGCTCTCTTTCGCGGATCTGCATTTTTCTGGAATGAGCAGTTCTACCGGTTTGTTTAGGATTTCGTCAGTCGAGTAACCAAACAGTCGTTCGGCACCAGGGTTCCAATATCCGATAGTTCCATCAACCAATTCCACAATAATCGCGTCTTCGGATTCTTCGATAATAGTTGCCAAGCGGCGTGCTAAGTTCTCAGAGTGCTTCAACTGATTGCGTTGAATGATAAGCCTTGCCCCGTTCCATGAAATACCCGCAGACAAGAAGAACAAGATACTGATACAAACCGGAAAACCGATATCCATCGCCTGCGCCAATTTTGCTTCTCTTTCGACCCAGTCTCGATTGGCAATCACGAGGACTTGGATACCACCACCCTCAAGCGTTTTGAAACTATTCAATCGGAATATACCAAGGGATTTCTCGTTCCTCGCAACTTGAGAGTAATCGCTATGCCCAAGCACAATCGGCGCAACGATCGTTTTCAAGTCGTCCGTTTCGACTGGAGGAGGATTGCTTCCTGAATTGATCGCTTCGCTAAAATACTTACCATCGTCTGTGACGAAATAGACGGTACCACACTTGTTGGACGCCTTACTTTCTATGAGAGATGATATACGTTCGAATCGCAATCGAGTGCTGACGACACCAATCTTGAGCTTCGTTTCCAGATCGAAAATCGGTACAGAATGGGCGACTGCCAACCCCGTCGAATCGAAAAATGCTGGAGTGATATCACACTGTGTTTGAAACTCAAGAACTTCTTCGGTTGAGTCGTTGGAGACGCACCGTGAAATAATCGGTCGTTCCTTGAAGTTCATCTTCAGAATACGGTCGACGCGGTTCTTCGGAATCGGTTTGCCGTCTGCAAAAATTTGATTGATGGCGACGATTGCCGAGTCTGATCCGAACAAGGCAACCGCGTCGACTTCGGTCGAGTTACATACCGCTTCGTTGCACAACTCCGTCAATCGTTTTCGATCGTTTGACCGAAGTGCGCGAATGATCTCTTGGTTTGCGGCGAGCTTTTTGGTGCGTTGAATGGCAGGCGACACGGTCCGTTGGATTTCATGGACGAAATGCATACCGAGACTGTGCAAAGACACGTTTGCAGCTGTCTCCATTTTCTCATCGGAAAACCCGTGTTTGCAACCGTTATGCACTCCAAAGGCTAGTAAAATAAAACCAGCCAAGGCAAACAAGCATGCAATGATTTTCAGAGGATGAACCCCTGATGATTTTGGAGATTTAACGTTCATAAGTCAAAGATGCCTTACAATCGATCGCCGTGCAATCAACAGCCGTTGCGATTTTGCGCTTCTAAACAAGTCCCGGGACACTGTGCCAATTATTCCACCGCTTGAGGTTAGCTTAGTGTTACGTCATGAGTGACCGTCGGAGGAACATTGCAGAAATTGCACTCATCGAATTGCCAATGGATGTAGATTTGGGACTTCTGCGTATCGTTCTCAATCTCATCGCAACTGGCCCGATCGCCACGACTAATTCACTGCTAGTGTAGATAGAGAGTTAGCTGGGAATGATTCACTCAGCTTTTTTGTGGTAGCTCTTC
>JANODQ010000042.1:0-1785 GCA_031412775.1 Pirellulaceae bacterium
GATGATTACTGATCTTGAACCCGTAACAGAAGCAACTCTAGCATCTCAAGCATGCAGTTCTACGCGGAGTGTAAAGCTCTTAGAACCGTACGCCGATCCCGATGTTACTGAAAAAATCGGGCGATTGATCGTTGAGCCCCCAACCGACCCGCGTTCCTACTTCGAGGTCTTGCGAGATGAGGTAATGAACACCTGGGCTAAAGAAGTGTTGCGTGCTTTCTTTATCGCGGCCCTCGGAGAAGACACCGAAGTATTCAGCATGTGCCTTCCATCGCTGGCCGATTGGTACTTTTAAAACAGTTGAAGGGGACCATACGTTGAAGTGGTCTCCCTCGAAACTGTTGGTGCTGTAGCGAATTCCCGAATCCCAAACACTTGCGTTTCGTAGCTTCCAACCGAAAACATAGGCGGAGGAAAACGTTGTCGCTGTCGCTACACCACTTGTCGGCGTATAGCCTTGGATGATTACCGAGCTCTCTGGTATCCAGTTGGTCTGCTCGGTCAAAAACAGTTTTGTTCCGTATAAAAGTCGTGCTTCTTCCTCGATGATAGGTTCTTCTTCAACGTCGCCTGGTACGTTTCCGGAAATGGGATTACTTGCACCACCAATCTCGTAGTTGGCTCCGAAACGAAGCTCAAGAAGATCGCTGATGCCGTACCGCGTGATGAGTTCTGGAAGGCTGTGAGTCTCGGCGACTTGTCGATTATCGATCAAGGAATATCCCGACTCGATCACCAACCGCTTACGACCAACCACGTTTGTCGAGGGCGTAAAAGAGTCGCGGTCAGTTACTATTTCGTCCTCCTCGGACGATGCACTTTCGTTTCCATCGACCGGTAGAAATCCTTGGACTAATCCGCGATAGACATCTTGAGCAGAGACGTTTGCAGGGAGAGCCACGCACGTCGCGATGACCAAGTAAAAGATTGTTAAGAAATGATTCATGGTCCACTTTTTCTTGAAACCCGATCGACGGACTCAAAGGCTCCTTCGCTTATATATCGGTCGCATTTTCGTGAAAAAAGGGGCTTTCGCGTATTGAACTCCAGTTAGGAATTCCGCAAGCCGGCAGAATGCATACAGTCGGCAAGCTTGTCGACTTCCGAATTCTTACGAGTCCGGCTACCCAAAAATTAGCTTGAGCAGCCCACCACTTCGCTATAGGGATACGCTCATCGCAATGAAAATGATCGGGTTGCATCAGCCTGCGTCTGCTGTCAACTGAATACTTGTTTTGGTAAACTTAGAGGAAGCGATAGGCTACCAGAGTGCAAACGTAGTTAGTCGACTTCACTGTGATTCAATCTGATTTGCAACTTGTCAAACGTTCCGGAGAACCCCATGAGATTCATTCCTTCGTGGCCGTGCATTACGACCGCGGTCCTTTCGCTTGGTTTTATTATTGGAGCTGTCGAAACCGCTTCGGCACAGCAGAAAAAACCCAATGTACTCATTATTTGGGGCGATGATATCGGCCAGTTCAATGTCAGCGCATACAATCGCGGCATGATGGGGTACAAGACCCCCAACATAGATCGCATTGCAAAAGGAGGTGCGTTGTTTACAGATTGGTATGGCCAACAAAGCTGCACTGCTGGCCGTGCGGCTTTCATCACCGGCCAGTCACCGATCCGCACAGGCTTAACCAAAGTCGGTTTACCTGGTGCCCCCGAAGGGATGAAAAAAGAAGATCCCACGATAGCAACTTTGCTCAAAGCTCAAGGCTATATGACCGGCCAATTCGGAAAGAATCACCTTGGCGACGCCGACGACACGTTACCAAC
>JANODQ010000043.1:0-6171 GCA_031412775.1 Pirellulaceae bacterium
AAAGCGTAGGAGCTAACTCGTCCGGCCCGGGCGATGTTGACTCCTACTACTCGGCCTCGTGTGTCGACAAGCGGTCCGCCGCATTGATGAGGCTCGAGAACCGTGTCGTGCTGAAATACTTTGGCGAATCCCGTCGATCTCGCACTCAGGTTTCCATTCACTTCGATCTCGGTTTCGTCTAGTAGAGATGGGTGCAGGTCCATCAACTGAGCTTCGACTTCCAGTGAACGTTCCCCGCGTCGCAACCCAATTCGCACGCGTTGACCGGCGTGAAGCGTACCGATCTTGGAAAGGACTGCTTCTTGACTTTCCAGTCGCTGGTCGTCCATGGCAACAATCACGTCACCATCCTCCATACCGGCCTTCGCCGCACCGCCTCCGGGAAGAACCATCTTGATCAAGGCACCCTTTCGGTCGTAGCCAAGATCAATTCCGAGAATCGCGCGTTCTTGACGAATCGTTCGCGGCAATACACTCACCACTCCGATCGATAGTGGCCGCTTCGTGCTACCCAATGTCGCGAGCCAGCCTCCAACTTTTACTATGTTTTCTTCATGCCAAGCGATTGGCGGTAAATCATTGGCTTCAATACGAACCAATGCCAAGTCGATGTCCTGGCGTGTGCTCTTTCGAACTGCTTGCACAACGGATCCGTCCGCGAGCCGACATTCCAAAGCGTCTCCGCTGAGCTGGCTGGCCTTCGTAAGAACCCATCCCTCTTTGTCGACAATGATCCCCAGCGAAACTTGACGACCGGCGGAAATGATTTGCACGGTCGAATCCGATGAGCTCCCGACCACTTGCTCAAAGGTTCTCAACACGGGCGAATGGATACGCTGATTAGGGCTCTGACTTGGGAGTGTGTAATCGAGTCGATAACTACTATAAGTAGAAGACGGCTCTTGCACTAAAACCGACGCAACGTCTTGGTCACGAGGTTGTAGGCCAAAATCGCTGCTCACCGGTGAAACATATTGAATCCAGGGAAAACAAAAACCGATTGTGACTGCTGCTAACCAAAGAGAAGCACTGCAACATCGAACGAAGCTCATTCAATTCTTCTTTCTTTCTAGTTCCACTGGTCTTCTGTTTTGGTGCACGAAAAGTTTCTTCAAGCAAGTTTTTCACGCCACGCAAATGGGGTTACTTAACCTATCGCAAATGCTTGGACGCTAAAGCATGCAGACTCGTTAAGAATCCTGACCGACAATGATTCGCAACCGAAGTCGTTGGCCTTGTCGATCAATCTCTACACTGACACGATCTCCAGGAGCGACCCCTTCGACGGCTCGTTGAAGCTCTTCGAAAGTCGCGATGCTCGTGTCATCAAACCGAACAACAACATCTCCTGCTTTCAAGCCTGCCGCAGCAGCAGGGCTGCCCATCACAACCTTGACAATTTCGGCGGTCGGGTTGGTATTCGTAGTCGCGTTGGGTTCCGGGCCAACGACACCAATCACGGGCTTGTATCCGGGTAGCGTTCCCCAAGCTTGACCATCTGCTAACTTGTCCCAACTGTCTTGATAAATGTCGATAGGAACGTGCATGTTGTCCGCCGTTTCGGTTCCGATGCGGCTGTGAATACCGATCAACCGGCCATTCAAATCAAACAGCGGGCCGCCACTATCACCACCGATCAAGGCACAATCGGACACAATCGTAGATCGCATAATATTCAGCAATCGCCCCGCCCTGACTACTGCCGGTCGATCGGGAATCCATCCACCGGGATGCCCGGCTGCGATGACCCACTGACCCAAGCGGAGATCATCTGATTTTCCAAGCGTTGCATGAGGCCACACTTCAGCCGATGAATTAGCGGACGCCGGTACCACAACGCTCTTGGTAACATATCCACCGGCGACAGACCGATCGTCGGCAGACCTGCGGGAAGGCAAATCGATGATTTGAATTAGACCAGCGTCCATTCCGCGATTTGTACCAAGCGTTCTAGCTTTTACGCGACGACCATCTGAGAGAATCACCGTTGCTTCTCGCCCAGGCTTACCGGCGACGTGAGCCGCCGTTAGCACATATCCGTCTGGGGTTATAATCACGCCGCTTCCCTGCGCGGAGCCTTGCTGAACGTTTACAGTCACCTCAATAATCTTCTGTGACACTTTTGCTTGCTGGTCTTCAAGCAACTGAAATTCTCGAATGGAACGAGGCTCCGCACCGCGTGCCAATCGGTCTAAGCCTTCTTCGAGTGCGACAAATGTGATGCCTGGAAAGACGCCCCGCGGCTTGGGAAATGGCTGGGGTACGACCGGCTTGTTAACCGTCACACTAACAGGTTCTTCGCCAAACAATTCGGTGTTCAAGCCGGTCGTGAGAAGCAATCCGTAGACCATGCCAATGATCGTTGTGAAGCAAACGCGATCTAATCGAGAATCCAACGCAAACAATTGTCTGCAACCAAATGCAAAGCCAAGCACCCATGCTTGCCGCGGCGTCTTTGTTATGAAATGCAATTCCAACACTCCTCCCGAGTTAGCCCAACAATCCCGCAATCGAGATCTGCTAGCAATGCAGCTCCTGTGGAAATCCATTCCATGAATTTAGTTCCTTCAACCTCAGCGATCTGGAAGCACCGAAAGCGACTCAATGAATCACTACGCAAACGCCCACGACGAGTCAGATCGCAACCAAACCGAGCCTCGATTATTCACCGCCGGAGACCAAATTACCACCCTTTGACTTAAGGAATTCCAATAAAACATTTGACAAAAATCGATGATATAGCCGGTCGAGGTTCGCTTTGAAGCACTTATGAAAAATGGACAGCATTACCTGGCGTAGAAAAGCCAATTTGGGATTGTACTGCCTAGGCAAGTTGCGTCGATTTGCGAAGGTCGATTGCCGTTTGATAGAGTTGGCTTAGAAGCTCGTAATTCCTTTCCGGCGTGTACTTGTCTACAAAGGCCTGACGACATCGGCTTCTGAAGCTTGGGATAAGCTCCGGCTGTCCTAGAAATCGATGAACAGCGTTGGCAAGTGCCGTAGAATTACCCGGTTCGAAGAGGAAGCCCGTCCGCCCATCTTGCACGAGTTCCGCCATGCAACCCATGTTAGACGCAATGACCGGAGTGCCTTTCGAATAAGCCTCGACCATCGTGCGGCCAAAAGTTTCGTACCAGATCGAAGTCATCAACAGACAACCTGCTCGCCCCATTTCATCTAGCAGTTGACCGTGCGAAAGTTTTCCCAAGTAGCGGATGCGGGGATCTTCACTAGCCGCTTTGATCGCTATTCCTTCCAAAGGCCCCTCGCCAGCGATCCGGAGTGGTGGAAGCGACAAGTCTGATTTCCAAGCAGACAAGATTACATCAAGTCCCTTTTCAGGTGACAATCGCCCGGCAAATAATACATAACCACCCTGCCCGTCACCTACAGCGGGATCGTTCTGTACAAAGTTGGGTTTTACCAAGATTCGATCGCTTGGAAATCCACCTTGAATAAGCTTAGCACGAGCAAATTCGGAAGGCGTATAAAAGAGATCGATATGCCGCTCCCACTGCTTGGTCGTTCGCTGCCAGGCTATGACCCCGGCTAAAGCAATCGAACTTAGGCGACTCTCTCGATAGCACTTGTGAATGATCGCCGGAAGACTTCCACTTCGACCTAAACATTTCTCGCAAATCTTCCCATCTCGTAAAAAGTATGCTCCTGCGCATAGTGATCTATAGTTCCTCATCGAAGCAACAACGGGCACTCCGGAGCCATGGGCTGCTGCCGGCCCCGATAAAGATATAAGGGGAAACGTATTTGTGAAATGAACAATGTCTGGAGCCTCTTTGCGCACAACTTCTGTCAATTTTCGAAAAGTATCACGACTCCACGTGAGGCGCGAAGCGACGGCTATTCCGCTGGTGATCGATGCGCTATTTTCTGTGTAGGTCACGACCTCATGCCCTTTTGACCGTAAAAGCTGGACCTCGTCTTCAAACGACTGATCTTCTCCGCCCCGAATCAAATAGTAGTTATGGCAGGCAAGGATCTTTAGCATATGTCGCTCTCGATAAGTTAAGTCATATCTGCTACTCCCAGCGCCTTAGTTGCCCGTAAACAACCAGGACAATCGCAGATAGTTAGGTATGATATGAAGAGACAATCATGATCGAATTGCGATCATGAAGCTACTGCGACGAAACGCACAATCTTATGACAGAACGAATCCGGGTAGGATTATCGGGGTAAAGACGATAATTTGAACCAAGGCGATTACGCAAGTACCGTCGCCCCCGTAATTGATAACTCTTAAATTGGCTTTACCTGCATGACGGAGCGGAAACGGATGACACTTACGATTTTAACGATTTTCGTAACAATCGAGCCAAGCATGTTGGCTTTTCTCTGTTTACCGACCTTGTCTTCCAATAAAGTTAATTAGACTGGATCTTTGTGAGTTCTACCGAAAAAATCTTGTTTTATTAAATGTAGGCTGATTTTATATGACCAAGGGACGAGCTCAGAAGAACTGGGATTTAGAAGAAATTGCAGGGAAGCTCTGGTCAGCGAAGTGGCGAATCCTACTTCTACAAATTTTCGTAGCATCGATGTGTTTGGGAATTCTTTTTTACTGGCCCAGAAGTTACCGTTCCGAAGGCCGTATTTTTCTACAGCTTGGCCGCGAAGAGGTTTCTGTGGATCCTACAGCGTCGGTCGGGCAAACCATTTCACTTCAACAGTCGGACCGTGAAGATGAAATTGCTACAGCGATGGATGTTCTGAAAGGACGTGGTCTACTCGGGAAAGTAGTTGAGGTGCTGTCCCCTGAAGTGGTGCTCGGGCAAGTAAAGTACGGCGAAGGAAGAGAATCCAAAGTGGCTAACGTCTTTAAAGAGTACCTTGGTTCAGTAGTTATGTTCGTGAAGCAGATCGATCCCATGTCCGATTTCGAACGGGCGGTTATGGCGATTGAATCTAACATGAAAGTGAACTCCGAAAGAAAATCCGAAGTGATCACTATTCAGTTTGAATCCGAAACACCTCAGCTAGCCAGACTCGTCGTTGATCAAATTTTGAATAAGTTCAAAGAAGAACATACGCGACTCCATCGCACCGAGGGTTCGCAGTCTTTCTTTGATGATCAACAAGCACTGCTCGCGACATCTTTAAACGATGCGACCGAAATTATGCGACAAGCAAAGAATCGAATTGGAATCGCTTCTATCAAAGGGCACCGCGATACGCTCGAATCTCGAATTCGCGAAGTTTCTCAAAATGCATCTGAAACAGAGCGAAACTTTAAGGAGATGGAGGCCCGTATCGCGACAATTCGTAGTCAGCTTGATACTACTCCGGGACGTGTTGCTAGCGTGATGGTTGATAAAGCGAACTACGCGACTGATTTGCAATCCCAGCAACTCTACTCGCTTCAGTTGACCGAACTGGAATACAAAACGCGGTATGCTGAGGATCATCCTAAACTGATTGCCATCCGCGCTCAGTTAGAGCAAGCGGAAGAGAAGCTAAAGTCGCAAGACTCTCGCCGCCCAGAAAAAACCGATGATGTGAACCCGATTTTTCGCGAACTGTCGATGGACTTGGCAAAGGCAGAGTCCATTCGTTCGGGATACAAAGAGAAGCTCGTGACGTTAAAGGCTCAGCAACAAGATCTTTTAGACCAGGTGAAAGCACTCAATGGGCATGAAGTCGAAATCACGGCTCTTGAAAGGGAAGTGCAATTACTAGAAAAGAAGTATCTCACCTATTCAGAAAGCGTCGAGCAAACACGCATCTCCAAGGCTCTAGAATCCAACCAGATATCAAGCGTTTCGATAGCACAGGAAGCTACGCTCCAAGAACGTCCCGTATCCCCTTCGAAACTAATGGTCGTGTTGTTTGGTGCCTTAGCTGCGACCGCGGGATCCGTTCTTCTAGCAATTGCATCGGTTCATACAGATGATCGTCTACTAACTTCGAATGCTGTTAGCAATAAGCTAGGTATTCCTCTTCTGGCAACGGTCCCGAAGCTTCGATCACTAGCCAAATTAAAAATCTAAGCAATAAATCGTCGTTACGATTCCAATCCCTAAAAAAACTTCAATTTCAATTTTCCAGAGTCGTGGTTTTTTTCGGTTAAAAAAAAAAAATATTTAATAAATAAAAAAAAAAATAAAAGAAAAAAAAAAAAAAACAAATATAAGTGACAAACACAAAAAAAAAAAA
>JANODQ010000044.1:0-2803 GCA_031412775.1 Pirellulaceae bacterium
AACAGAACTTCGCGATGCAGGCAAAATCAGTGAAGCCAAGGCGCTCCTCAAGTCAAACTCGGAGTACCTTGAGTCCAACGGGAAACAGCTCGATAATGAAGCCCTCCGCCGACGTGGTGAAGATAACCTTCAACAATCTTCAAGCGTGGAGTCCGCTGATTGGAACATTAACCGTAAGGGGATGAAAGCACTCCAGTACGGTGACAGTAGTCAACAAAGATACGAAGCCGCACCCAAGAAGTAGTGACTGCTGCAGAATTAACGAAGCTCCACGAGTCTTACTTTCCAAGTTTCGACCGAATGTATTCGATGATGTCAGCCATGCCTTGCGGAGTTAGCTCCGCTTGCATGCCTTCGGGCATTAGCGAAAGCCCAGTATTTCGAATCTCGTCGATCTCCCGTCTCGCGATCGCTACGCGTTTTCCATCTGCTTGAACGAGTGTAATAGTATCGCCAATCTCTTCGGCGATGGTCCCGTTTCGAATTTCGCCATTCTCAAGAAGAATCGCGTAGCTTCGATACTGAGGATCGACCGCTCGATTGGGATTCAGAATTGCTTCGACCATGGCACGTGGGCTTCTATCAGTGAGATTCGATAGATTCGGTCCTGCCATTTGCCCTTGCTCTGTTGGTAAGTGGCATGCACTACATAATCGGTTGAATAAGATTTTACCATTATCAACATGGACCACTTGGATGTTGGCCGCAAGATACTTAGAGACCAATTCATTGCGATCAACAGATGCATCGATTCCCAAAGCGCGACTGACTTTGGCACGGTTTGACTGGCTGCCAGTTGATTGCAGTTGCTGTCGTATTGCTGGACTTAGATCGCTTGTGCTTACAGTCTTACTTTCAATTGAAGCAAGGATTGCTTCGGGCCCGCCTCGCGCTCGAATGAATTCATTCATCACAACGTTACGTGCGTTCTGAGAAAGTGTTGGCCACTTACTAAACACTAGATTGAAGCGATCATCGCCGGAGAAACGCCCCAGACTTTCTATTGCCGCTAGTTGCACCTTCAAAGGCACTCTCGGAGACAGTAAGTTCGATAGTATCGTTTGCTCGTTCTCTGCTTTCCCTAAACCCGTGCCGAGCAAACCAATTGCCGTGCAGCGTGCGGATTCTTCCGCCTCTTCTGATTCGATCGAAGCGACAGCTCGCTGGTAGACTTTTTGGATGGTACTTTTGAGCAACGAATCGGAGTCGTTTTTTGTTCGCGACTGGCTGCGCACCCAAGCGATTGTCAGTGGAAAGATCCAGTCCGAGTCATCTTCCGCTACCATCATCGCTTTCTTTAGATCTTCCTCTACATTTGTAGCGTTACTTTGTGCGGTTGCTACTAGGTCCGAGATGAGTGCGATTGCTGGCTGGTTGTTACTCTTCGCTGGTTTTGATTGGAGTTCGGTAAGGCAAGACGAGATCAACACTTTTGAGTGCGAGGTTGCTGAGGAGATCAAAGCGCGAGCAATCCAAGGGGACTCAAGAGCGGCTGGTACTAAGGCGGAGAGTAGTTCACCCGCTTCTGGGCTTTTTGATTCGCCGAGTGTGAGAGCTAATTGGAGTTGAACTCGTGGGTCTGGGTGCGTGGTTAAGAGTTTAAAAGAAGAAAGAAAAGCTTGCGATCCTTCCAATCGGCGTTCATATATTAAAATTGCTGATCGCACCACACCGAAGTGACTGTCTTGAAGTGCTTTCTCAAGAATGTCATCGGACAACTCTTGCATCGCCTCGAGAATCCAAATCGTATGCAGTCGTGCTTGGGGTGAGTCGGAGGAGCGTGCAAGTTGCTCGAGCGTTTGTACTGTGAATTTTGCATCGTCGGATTTTGCATCGTCGGATTTGGAATCGACACGATTGAGTAGTAGCTGCTGAGTCAGATCTCGCATTGTTCCGGAATCTGAGTCCAAGCTTGCTGCGAGCTCTTGAATTGATGATTTATCCAATCTCGGCAGTGCGGACGCTGGTTTGCGTTGTGGCTCACTCGCAGACTTTGGAATTATCCGATAGATACGGCCTTTATCGGCACCTGCACGAAGATTCAGTTGCTTCTGCCAAGATTCGGGAATCCATTCCGGATGTTCAATCACGTCGCGATACATGTCTACTAACCATAGCATTCCGTCTGGACCTTCTGCGATGCGTGTTGGTCGAAACCAAGTGTCCGTGGATGTAAGAAACTCGCTTTTTGATTCTTCCGATCTTCTGATTGCATGGTAGCTTGAATTCGACTGGCTCAATTGCGACATATGGACAAGGTTGTGTACGGGCTCGCAAATGAAGGCTGCATCTCGGAATTGTTTTCCAAGGGTAGACGATCTCAAAATCATCGCGCTGCACGCAGAGGTGAATCGGTTGGCTGCGAACAAGTCATTAAAGCGATCAACAGTTTCGCTCCGTGGGAACACCGGTGGTGCGCTCGGTGGATCAAACAAAAATTGCATGTTGCCCGAATACTTCACTGCCGAATTTCGTTTCAAGTATCGCTCTTCGATTGGATAGTGGTACATCGGTCGGCTGTTATCATTTCCGAACCATTCGCCCCAGTCATTGCGGCTTCGAACATACTGAGTACGTCCGCTGGTTGTTGCTATTGAACCAGATGCTGGCCAGATCTGCACGTCGTGGCCTGAGGCATTCACGGTTTCACCGGTTAGGATCGACTTCAGTTCTCCAAGGTTGTCCCCGCTTGCTAAATGGAGTGAGTTGTCTAATCCGTACGTGAATCCATTGATGCGATGTTGAGGATTGGCAAGTGGGAATCCCGTGTACCATGTTTCTTTTTTGTCTGCACGCCCATCGC
>JANODQ010000045.1:0-8534 GCA_031412775.1 Pirellulaceae bacterium
AAAATGATCGCATTCGAATTTTTTACGAAAGGGCGAATGGTTTCTGCGAACTCTTGGCTACCTGGAGCTTTATAGGGTGCGATTGGGATGTTACCCAAAAAAATCTCAACCTCAGCCAGGACCCAACGAGGCAACGAACGATTGGTAATGGCGTAGGCTGTCGCATGCGGTGGATGACAGTGGACGACGGCTTGGATATCGGGGCGTTGGCGATAGGCTTCCAGGTGCAAGAGTGCCTCGCTGCTTCGTTGTTTGGTCCCCGCGACTAAATTGCCTTCGCAATCGATCAACACGATATCACTCGGCTTCAAAGAACCCTTGCTCTGCATTGTGGGAGTACAAAGAAAATACTCATCTCCAACACGCATCGTGATGTTTCCATCGTTAGCTGACGAAAATCCTTTAGCGTAAAGTCGATGGCCGACCTCGCACATTGCGAGCTTCTGGTCTTTGAACTGTGTTTCGAAAGGTTTACTAAAATCCATACGGCGATTTTAGCACAGAACGGTTTGGCGATTAGGTGTAATCGCAAGGGGGTATGTTTAGTAATAGTTTGTTCTAAAAATCATCACCCAAAACGATCGCGAAACGACTGGGCAAGCCCGAGAATCGCAAACATGCGGGAAATAGAAGTGCCGCGAAAATAAAATATTAGGATTACGTTTTGGCCAAACTTCCAATGAATTGTTAGAATGGGGTTGGCGAATCGCGAGTGTCGTCGAGTCGATTTTCTGCATGCTCGCATCGAGGAAGTCAATTATGGCAATAAAATCGTCTACGTTCGTGTCTCTTGCTTCGTTAGCTTGCGGGCTTTGGTGTGTTGGTTTGAATAATGTTGCTCGCGGCCAGTTCTTGGACTCGGTCCCCGGGTTTTCACCTGCATTCCGAGATGTCTCTAGATCGATCGGCCCTAACGGACAGGGATATGCGGTCTTCCAAGATTCCAACGGCGAACTGAATTCAGCCGCTTATGGGCCTAGCCGCATGCAGTCCTATGTAGACTTCTCAAACGTACCAATTTATTATGGTCCAATGGTCAATCGGTACATGATGCCAAATCAAAGATTGTGGCAACGTAACCTTGTCAGCAGTATGCGGAATGAACAAGAGATTACCGCGAGCGAGTCGGCAAATCCGTCGGCTGGTAAGACCAACAAAAAGCAGGACCGAGTTCCAATGAATGCGAAGACCGCCAAGAAAGCAGCAAATGGTGCTCAGCCCGCAAACAACTTGGCGGCAAAAATCGTCGAGCCAAAACCCACTCCGATTCCTATGGTTTGGGATGCTAACGGAAAAGCTCCGGCTTGGCTTGTTTCAGCGATTGATTTCATCGATCGGTTTGTAAAGGCAGGTGATGTTTCGGACGCATTAAGTGCTTGCGAAAGATTGGTTGCCACACGCTCCGAATTACCGAGCGACATCTACACAAGAGCCGCTGTTCTGGCTTTTTTGGAAGGGCGAAATTTGGATGACGTTGGCGCCTATGTAGCTTTAGGAACTGCCGACGGAATGCGACTCTCAAGCCGCTACCTTCCCGGTGGAAGCTTGGAAAAATACTTGAATCCTACCGAAAGAAGACGCTTTACTGAGACTGTAGCCCGCCTTCGTTCACAAGCCCTTAGTGGTGCAATGTCAGACGAACATAAGTTAATCGTCGAAGCATTGCTTGCACTGTAATGCAAATGGGGTAACCAAGTTTGCCGTTAATGCGATGAACATCGGGATAGGCGGGAATAGATATGGTCACATACGCTTACTAAATTTTATTTTATAGCGTTTTTAAATACTCTAACAGCGACGATTTGTCCTCTTCGGACAGTCCATCAGGATAAAGATGGCCAGCCGCTGATTTGCCGAGTGCCCGGGTGTCGAAGTACCAGCGACGATCAAAACCAGCGAGCCCTTTGGGAACTTCGGTAACGCTTTCAAAGGTGAATCCAATGCGTTTCGTGTCAAGTCCTTGCTCCGTTCGTTTCCAAACTTCCGGTCGCTCTGCCGAATGCAACACATGCCAAAGTGTGGGGACACTTCCGTTGTGGAAATAGGGGGCTGAAGCCCAAATACCGTCGAGCGGTGGCGCGGTGTAGCCTTCCGGCGAATCGTAGGTGGCTTGTTTGCCGTAGTCTGCAAACCAACTATCACCGTAGTGCTTTCGATAGGCCGGCGTGAGCGATTCCCAACGCACCGGATCGGTCCCAATCTCCTCGATCGGTATGTTCAACTCGGGATACTCTGGAGTTGCTCCATAAGTCCCATGGCACGACGCACAATTGTCGTTAAAAACAGATTGCCCCTTCGATGCAAGAGTTTGATCGATCGGTAACGGATACTTGGGCGGCTTCACCTGCGAGATGAACTGGTAAACTTTTTCGAAGTCGGATGCCCACGCACGGAATTTTTCGGGGCCATTTTGTCGAACCAACATGAACTGCATCAATCCCTTGTGCCCTTTGTCCGCAAAGCCATCGATGTACATGTGACTCTTGCGCGAGAAATGCCACCATGGCGGAGCATCCATGTCATGGTGCGTCATCTCAGCTGGTGCATTAGTCAGAACGTTCAAATCTTTATCTCGGAAGCTCATTAGGGCTACACCGAACATCACCGCATTGCTGCTTCCAACGGTAGATCCTAAAGGCATAAACATCGATCCCAAGTCCATGTGCCCTAGTTTGATTTTGTTCTTGAGCTTGATGCGGCGAACTTGCTCAGTGAATGATTCAAGAGCGTAGGTTGTGTTAGGGGCTCCAGGAAATGTAGCTCCTAATGTGTTCCCTCCGTGACACGCGAAGCAATTCATGACGAACGATTGACTGGGCGGCTGCTCGGGCGATTGCGGGGTCTGATTGACTACGTACTGGAGTGGTTTCGACGGGTCATCGTGACGCATCGAGATCCCGAAGGCCCGCAATGTTTCATCTCGCTTTACGACGGGTTCGGCATCTTTAAACGGCAACTTCCAGCCGCCTTCTTGAAGCTTACCTAGGACCTGAGAATCAAAGTCGGGCTGCAAGTACGCGTTCTCCGTCAGAACACGATAGCCCTCGCGACCATCATCCGACATTTCGACAAACATCTGTTTGACGTGCGACGCAATTGCTTTTTGAATGATGACTCGCTCTGATTTCACAAGCGATATTGATTTCGACTCGAGATCGGCAGCAGATGCTACGCATACACCCCCGAAGCCAATAAGACTTGAGACGCTGAAAACGCATGCCATCTTGAAAAAGCTGTTCCAAGTTGATTTGATGTTACAGTTTTGCATCATAATATCGATCGTGTTCATGGGCCGAAAAGACTTATACGGCTGCAGCGACCGCTTCTTCTTGCGGACGCACTGGTCGGAAATTTTTGTCTACCGATTCGCCAGAGTTCCAATCTTTCCAATTATCCGGATTGCGATGTACATGATGATAAGTTGTATCACGTTCAACAGGATCACGACCGGCTTCGACGATAAGTTGCCGAATTTGATCGACAGTTAAAAGCTCCGGTGTTGTTGCTCCGGCATCGTGGTAGATAAGCTCATGTCGCACGGTACCATCGATATCGTCCGCTCCGTAAGCAAGTGCTGTCTGAGCGGTCGCGATCCCGAGCATGATCCAATAGGCCTTCACATGCGGAACATTGTCCAGCATCAATCTACAGATCGCGAGAGTACGCAAATCCATCAACGCAGATGGCTTTTTGATGTCCGACAGTTTTGTATTTTCGGGGTGAAACGCAAGCGGAATGAATGTTTGAAACCCACCTGTCTGATCCTGCAACTCTCGCAATCGCATGAGGTGATCGATGCGGTGATAAGCCGACTCCACATGCCCATACAACATGGTGCAGTTGGTCTTGAGCCCAATCTCATGAGCCGTTCTATGTACTTCGATCCACTTGTGCGAGTTCGCCTTATGTTCGCAGAGCTGGTCTCGAACTTCGGGATGAAAAATTTCCGCTCCACCACCGGGCATCGAACCTAAACCAGCCTCGCGAAGGTCTTCTAAAATTTCACGAAGAGGCCGCTTCGTCAGGAACTCGAACCAGCTCATCTCAACCGCTGTCCACGCTTTCAGGTGCAGTTGCGGATAAGCCTCATGAAGCAGCGAGATCATACCACGGTACCACTCGTAGCCCAATTTGTGATGAAGCCCACCAACCACGTGCATCTCGGTGCAACCATTGTCGATCGCTTCTTTACCACGAGCGAGGATCTGAGCGTCGCTCATCACGTAACCCTTGGGGTCTCGCAGATCGGAACGGAAAGCACAAAAACGACAACGATAAACGCAAACGTTTGTCGGATTCAAATGGGTATTGATGTTGTAGTAACCAACGTTGCCATTAATCCTTTCGCGGACATAGTTCGCTAGAACACCAACCTCCTGAAGCGGGACAGATGGATCATATAAAAATATCCCATCATCCATGTTCAGTCGCGTGCCGCTTTCGACCTTGTCGCGAATCTTTCGTAGCCATGCTTTTGTTTCGATGTTCATTGATATCTCCCATACTTTTTGATTCTTGTAGCGGCTTGCATCATCGACGTACCTTAGACAGTAGCCAACGCGATTCACCCGTTATTTTATCAAGGCATCGATAGTGCCTGTAGCCAGTAAAACGATTGAGATAACCGCATTTGCTTGGAAGAAGGCAACATTGACGCGCCCCAAATTATCCGTCGAAACTATCGAATGCTCATAGATCAAAATCCCAGCGACCACCGCAAGGCCTAATCCAAATATCCAGCCCAATGTGAGACTGGATGCGGCCCAAGGCAAAACTGCTAACGGTATAAGCATGATTGCATGGCTTAACGCAGCGATCTGGAGAGCACGGCTGACGCCTAACCGCGCGGGAATGCTGTTAAGGCCAAGGTTTTTGTCAATTTCTGCATCTTGGCAAGCATAAATCAAGTCGAATCCGCCCACCCAAAACAAGACGCCTAGCCCAAGCAGGAAAGCTGGCAATAAGTCAATTGGACTTGCGGAAACTACGTCGCCCCGAAGTGCAATCCATGCGCAAATCGGAGCCAACATCAGAGCGACTCCCAACCAGTAGTGGGCCAGTGACGTAAATCGCTTCGTGAAACTATATCCGGCCAAAAAGAACAGAACGGGAATCGAAAGGAACAAGGGCATTGCGTTCGGTAAGAATAGCAATGTACTTAAAATAAAGGTGATTGCTGTGAATGCGACAAATACTAAAACACTCCAGCGCGTCAATCTACCGGCAGGAATGTGACGACTAGCGGTCCTTGGATTCACTGCGTCAAACCTAGCGTCAACCAGTCGGTTAAACGCCATCGCGAAACTACGAGCCGAAACCATACATAGCAAGATCCCACCGGCGTGTAGCCAGGTGAAACTTGCTGCGTCCTGTTGACGATACGAGAGTATCCATGCCCAGGTGCTTGCAAGGATCGCAAAAGGCAACGCGAAGATCGTGTGGCTGAAACGAATGAGTTCTAAAAAGTCACGAATCAAGGGAATCATCACTCAACTCTCGTCTCCCCAACGTTGCATCAAACGGTGCGGAACGTCTAAATGATCGAGAATCCTAGCGACGATAAAATCGATCAAATCAATCACCGATCTCACATCGTGATACCAACCAGGCATCGCCGGCAAAACAATGGCTCCTGCTTGAGCCGCGCGATGCATATTCTCCAGTTGAAAAACAGACATGGGTGTTTCTCGAGGAACCAAAATTAGCTTACGACGTTCCTTCAAGTGGACGTCAGCAGCGCGTTGAATCAAGTTATTCCCAGCAGCATGAACTACACCCGAAAGTGTCGCACCCGAGCACGGACATAGCACCATCCCAGACGTTAAAAACGAACCGCTCGCGATCGGAGTCATGTAGTCTTGATAATGGTGAACCACGAGTTGCTCCGGAGATGTCAACTGGCTTAAATCCGTCGCCTCACCCCAGTGATTTTCTAATCCAGGCCAACGGTACTTAAGCAATTCGTCGACCGACCTGGGATCATTAGAAATCTGCACCGATAGTTCTTGAGCAACGACGGTCGCCGCCGATGGACTCCACACGACATGTACAGTTCGCCGAGCAATCAATAACTGCTGAAGCAATCTCGCAGCAAATGCTGCCCCGCTGGCACCGGTCATAGCCAAAACAATCGGATGATTCATTTTGTACCCAAGTAGAGTGTGGCCACTCCCAACGTCATCGGAGTTTGCTTCACGTCCTTAAGACCAATCGATTCCATCAGATCCATCATCGCCCGACCGCTTGGGAACTCCCGAACACTCGCTGGAAGGTAGTTGTACGCCGATTGATCGTTTTTCGACAAGCTTTGGCCAATTTTTGGCAAGACCCACCGGAAGTATGCGTCATAAAGTTGACTAAGGCCAGGAAAAGTCGGTCTTGAGAATTCAAGAATCGCAACAACCCCACGCGGTTTGCAGACTCGGAGCATTTCCGACAAGCCTTGCTTCGTCTCGGAAACGTTACGGATTCCGAAAGCCACAGTAACTGCTTGGAATTTGTTGTCCGGAAAGGGTAGCTGTTCCGTATCGGCTTCAATAAAAGTAAGATTCAGGTCACCGGGATCGGTCGTCGTCTGCTTGCTGCGAGCTCTTTGGAGCATCGGCAGACAAAAATCGCTCCCGATTACCGGAAAAACCCCGCGATACTTCCTTGCAATCGCTAAAGCCAAATCTCCAGTCCCCGTACAAACATCCAGAACCGGATCTGTTTGATTGAGCTGAAGAGCTTTGACGGTTTTGCTTCTCCAAAGCGTGTCAATATTGAGCGACAACACGTGATTTAGCAGGTCGTAACGCGGAGCAATCTCCGCAAACATCTTTTTGACGCGGTCTCCCGACTTATCTACGGTGCTCATGGATAGATCTGATTCAAGGTACTGCAAAGATGGAATGATACCGCGTAACTGTCGGAAAAACTGTCCGTTAACTGCATAATTGCGTAGTTTAGCTCGCGGGCAGCCGCCATTACCGACACTTCAAAATGACAAAGATTCGGCGAAGAATATCCGAAATCGAGACGCTTTCGGGTTTTAGAAGTCAACGTGTCGGAGTGGTTTTGTTGTTAGCGTTCAATTTGCACGATATCGACGTAGCGGTACTGGCCGCCAGTCTGAGTTGCGAGCTGTTCGATCCAACGGCCGGGACCTGGACTGGGGCCGCTGCCGAACTCGATCGAGTGGACGGTTGTGCCTCTCGCGGTACATCGCTGGACAATATCGTTGATTTGTCCGTCGCTAAGCATTGGATCGGCTGCGTCAGTGAGAAAAAACAGGACGTCTGCATTCATAGATGCGCCCAGTCGCAGAGCTGGGACATGCTCGGTTCCTCCAATCGCATTGCTTCCTCTAACGTACTCAATGGCCGTTGCGCGCTCGTTATCGGTCGCGTAAATCAGGCTGCGCGTTCCTGAGAGCGAACCTTGATAAGGACTGGGGGCTTCGTTGTAGAAAATGATCTGAAACTGGTTAATGCTCTTGAGCGACTCAAGACTTTTAAGCAGTTCTTTTTTAGCGGCTCGAAAAGGCGCGCCCTCGAAACCATTCATCGAGTCGGATCGATCGAAGACGTAAACGAACGAGTTTCCACTTCCTTCAATACCGAAAACCTGCGTCTTAGTCGAACCCTTGGAGCCACGACCATTACCCACGCCCGCGCTTCCAGTACCCGTACTTCCTTGACCAGATTTTCCAATGGAGCTCGAGCCGGTGCCTGCGGAACCAGAATTAACGCTCGTTTGAACCGCGGTCGCATCCAATGCAGAAAACTCGCCAAGCAGTGATTCAACCGTAACAGGGTTGATGGCCTGTGAACTCATTGCTTCGATTGCTTTCGCAAGCGTCTCGCTATTCGTGTTGGATTCGCCTGCCGTCGCAAATTCGTTCATAGGGGAGTTGCCCTGACCGCCCGGTTCCGAGAAGTACTCGGTGCTTCCACTTGCTTGATGAATAATCGCGATACCGACAGGCCGATCACGATCCGCACCAGATCCATTTCCAGATGGCTGCCAAAGCCAAGCAAGCGACAAAAGCAACGTAAGATGAACGAACAAACTCGATGCAAACGACTGCCAACGCGGCTTCGATTGCCATTGGTACGCGGGTAGCAGCACCCGTCGACGCTCAAGCTTGGCCTTAGAATTCATTAAGATCGTCCAATAAAAAATTCAAAGTACAATAATCGTCGCGAATGTGCACCAATAAAAGCGAACGACTTAGGTGTGACCAATCTGAAGCCAATAGTGACACACTTCACGGTTCTATTAGTGTCAATTAGTGAAAATTAGTTTTCCTCACTTAACAACAATTCAATGCAAATCGTCTAACACAAATCGTTTCCATTGCAATCCGGTTGCCTGTCCAAAGTTTACTAGGTAGCCGACTCTCTTTTTTGAAACGCGCATGTAGTTAAAAAGCTGAGCCTCGTGATCAGGGCAAATCTCTTTGGTGGCTTTCAACGCAACCACGATCTGGCCAAAAACAACCAAATCGGGGCGGTACTTTGCTTTGAGTACTTGCTGCTTGTAGTAAACAACAA
>JANODQ010000046.1:0-6145 GCA_031412775.1 Pirellulaceae bacterium
CAAAAGGCGAGATCGTGAGTGTCGAATAGCCACTCTTACAAGGCGTATCATGAAATCGATTCCGTCCCGAATCGATAGAGATGAATCACTTTGTAAGGAGATACTTTCGCTTAATCAAATGCCGGTTATGGCTTGTATGAATGCCGACATGGCTAATAGTTTTAATTCGGCAGCTTAGATACCGATACCATCTTTTGTTGCCCAGAATCCGCCGCGGTGATGGTCACAACGTAAACGGCGTTGAGGTTGAGTCGAGACAATCTTTCCTTGGTCGCTCTCGCAGTCGTCGATGTAGACGGTTTGTCCGTTGACGATTGTTCGTACGGGCCAACCGGTTAGAGTCACGCCGTTCCATGGAGACCACTTGGACTTCGTAAATTGGAGCTCATTCCGTATTTCTTTTGTGCGAATAGGATTGATGATTGCAAGATCGGCATCGTAGCCAACTTCGATTCGGCCTTTACCGACAAGTCCCCAAACGCGAGCCGGTGCATCGGATGTCCAACTAGCTATTTGCTCCCACGTACATCGACCACGATTTGCTTCGTCGCAGAGCAGCGCTAGGTAATTCTCAACTGCCGGAAGCCCACTAGGCGAAGCGGGATACGCTGCTTTTTTTTCTTCCAGTGTGTGAGGGGCGTGGTCTGTGGCGACAACTTGAATCGTCCCAGCCAAGAGAGCTTCCCACAAGGCTTCGTTGTCACGAACCGTTTTGATCGATGGGTTCATTTGAATCAACGATCCCAAGCGGTCGTAATCATCTATCGAGAAGTACAGGTGATGCGGGCATACTTCCGCGGTAATGTATGGTGCTGCGTCTTCAAGGAGATGTATCTCGTCAGCCGTGCTAGTATGCAAAAGATGAAAACGATGCCGGTGTCGCTTTGCGAGATCGAACGCACGACGCGTAGCGATGATTGCAGCCTCGTGGTCTCGGATTCGCGAATGATCGGACAGCTTGAGATTAGGGCCCAATCGCTGTTGGTTTTCGCGAACGGTGGTTTCATCTTCACAGTGAGCACAGATCGGAAGTGTTGTTTCTGCGAAGATTCGCTCGAGGGCGGCTTGTTCGTCTACCAATAAATCGCCAGTGCTCGAACCTAAAAAGATTTTGATGCCGGGAACATTTTCAGCCAGCTTTAGCTGGTCCACGTTCGAGCACGTAGCACCCATGTAGAAGCCAAAGTTGACAATGGACTTGGTCGCTGCAATGGTGTATTTCGCTTCCAATAAGTCGACGGTGATTGCGGAAGGTTTCGTGTTCGGCATTTCCAAGAAACTTGTCACACCACCGGCAGCACAGGCACGCGAGGCAAATGCGAGATCCTCTTTGTGCGTCAAGCCAGGCTCGCGAAAGTGAACTTGGTCATCGATCGCCCCAGGCAAGATGATGTGGGAATCGCAATCGATAATCTCGTCGGCTGACGTCTCGTACGCTGCATCGGTGGAAACAATCTTACCGTCTTGTAACAACAAGTTTGTGTAAGCCCGACCACTGGGTAGAATGGTGATACCGCCGCGAAGCAACGTGCGTTTCATTGAAGGTAGCTCTCGATCGAAGGTATGACTTACCGAACCGTCTAAAAGCTCGCATAAAACGATTACACTTGCAAGTAGACAGAGATGCCACGAGCTACCTTTAGCTTAGTGACACTTGCAGGAACGATGATCCAGTCATCAAGCAATGATTCAAAAACGCCAGAAAGGCAATCTCAAATATGTTATCGACGCGACCATCGAAGTGTTTCTACCGACACTTGGTTACCGATTCTTTCTTTCATCGAAATCGGACTTTGTTTTTGTCGGTGTTTTTATCTGTGTTTTGGAGCGGGCTATGCTCGTGCGGTATTTTATGTTTCTCTGGCACTTTAATTGCCCAGGAGACAGATTCACTAGTGGCCGAAGACGAAGCGAAAACTTCGCAGCGCTTTGAGCAAGCCAATGAGCTCGCGACGAAACGGGTGGAGGCATTTCCAGAAGATTGGAGGGCTTATTTACAAAGGGGCGAGCTTCGTTTCCGTGCTGGAAAGATTACCGAGTCATTGATCGATTTCGATAAGAGCCTGGAATTGAATCCTGCTATGGCGGCTTCTTTTTGGCAACGAGGATTGTCGCTTTACTATGCCGGGAAATTTCAGGCCGGACGCGAGCAGTTTGAGCTTCACAGAACGGTCAATGCGAGCGACGTTGAAAATCCGTTTTGGCATTTCTTATGCGTTGCAAAGATGGAAGGTGTCGATTCGGCGCAAAAGAAAATTCTTCCTTGCGGTTATGACGGCCGAGCTCCGCTGATGGATATCCTGGAGCTCATTCGAGGCGCAAAGACCTTTGAAGAAGTTGCCCAGATTGTCGGCGCTATCGACAAGGAATCGAAGCAGAATGCGTACGATCGATTTTATGGCAACTATTATCTTGGGCTTTATCTAGATGCATTGGGCCAGAAAGAACGTGCCGAGGCTTTTTTACTCAAAGCGGTCGACGAAAAGCTTCCTGGGTATATGCCAGACGCGGCTCGGGTTCATCTGGATCTGCTTCGAAAGGGAAAGCTGCCAGCGGGAGCGAGGTAGACACGGTCTTGAGTGCGAAGTAGCGAGTGGGCTCCTTTTGAGCGTCGCGTTGAATAGATTTCGCCCGTCTTGGTCTCAATTGCTTGGTCTTTTCCGAGGATTTGGTTACAGTGAACGGAGTGATGTGTTGATTGGTTTTTCATTGAGAGAGTATTAAATTTGATGCCGATCCTTATTGGGAATTGGTTAGATTGGGCCGCGATTTCGTCGGATTGGCAGACGGCAGTTGCATTAACCATCGTTTTCCTTGCCGCCGTAGCGATGGTCCCTCGCGTTTGGAAGTTGTTTTCGTCGCAGTCAAACAACGGTGGATGCGGCAATTGCTCGGGCTGCAAGAATGGCTCCGGGGCGACTTCTCCGATGGTGAATATTCAGTTGAAGCAAAAATAAAGACACGTCGCTGTAAAACGTTCATTAGATTGAACTTGCGACGAACAAAATGAATTTATATTCTCCGCGGAATCGATAATCAACTTTTCCACGGATCGGAATTTTTGTGAGCCCAACGCTTTCGCTTCATCAAGCGTTAAATGTCCAAGAATCGAACGTTCTAGGGCAATTTATACCAGTTCATTATCACTACAACATGCTGCTTGACGAGCAGCGAATGGAAGCCTTTCGCAGCGCGATACAGGCTGTAATTCGACCGGGAATGCGAGTTATTGAGCTAGGCGGCGGAACCGGGGTTCTATCGTTTTTTGCGGCTCGGTGCGGTGCAAAAGTTTGGTGTGTTGAGCGTAACAGCGAACTTGTAGAAGTCGCACGCAAAGCGATTCGAAGAAACGGTTTCGAATCAATGATCACCGTTATCCACGAAGACGCAACCGAGTTTATTCCTCCCGAACCAGTGGATGCTGTCATTTGCGAAATGTTGCATGTAGCACTGCTGCGAGAAAAGCAGGCGCAAGTCATCCATGCTTTTAAGGAAAACTATCGTACACGCTTCGGAAACCGTTTACCGCGATTCCTTCCAGAAGCATCCGTCTTAACGTTTCAACTGCTCGAATACCCTTTCCTCTTTTCTGGGTACCACGTTCAGGTCCCTGTCTTTCAGCAGCCGACTCCGAACCAAGTTGGTATTGAGCTTTCAGAGCTTCAAACATACGGACAAGTCATTTATGACGAATCGATTCCGATGCAATTTGGATGGTCCAACAAGGTGACGGCAGCCCAGTCGGGTCAATTATCGGCGATTCGATTCATAACGCAAAACTTGATTGCGATCGATACCGAAAAACAGCTTTCGTATCCATGGCCCAATCAGTTCCTGATTCTTCCAATTGATGAACCGATGAAAGTCGAAGAAGGACAAGAAGTCGCAATCGATTTTTGTTACCGCGCTGGCGAGAGCTTGCAGTCACTTGCCGGATCAATTCAAGTAGACCAATCGACACGAAATATAAGCGGACGCATCGCGGCGTAGAATTGATTCGGTTAGCGCTCTTTAGCAGCCCCGTCTAGAGATCGCAGTTTTATTTCAGAGCTACTTCGTACCCAACCACGATTTGAATGAGCGAATGCCGCTTTACGAGCTCAAGATTTAGGGCTCTTGTTTTAGTGTTGGATTATTTGATGCTGGGACGAGAGTATTGTCTTCGTCTTGGTTGCGATCGTAGATGCCAGCTGGAAATTCATCTGTGACACGATATTCAAGTTCGTTTGTTCGTGTATCGCGCGTGACCATCATGGCTTGGATATCGCTCTGGAGCGATGCAAAGAGCATCCCATCTTTGATTCCCATAACGCTTATGGCGGTTGCTGCTGCATCTGCATCGACACATTTCGGTGCAATCACTGCAACGACCGAGGGACCTAGAACACCAAGGCCTGTTTTAGGATCGAGGATGTGGCTGCGTCTAATGCCGTTGAATTCGTAGAATTGCCAAAGATCGCCCGAGGTAACAATGGAAGCGTTCGATAAGTGGATTCGCCTCAGTGGTTGCTTTGCGGCGTTTTCATTTCCTGCAATCGTTGCTGACTTAGCCATGTCGGCAAGCGGTGCGACTTCTATTCGCCATCCAATTCTTCCGGGTGGTGAGTCGCCACATCGAATGTCACCACCCGCATTGATCAGACATCTAGAGAGTCCATGTTTGATCATGATGTCGAAGGTTGCATCGATGATATATCCTGCGGCGATTCCTCCGAGATCTATCTTCACTCCTTGCTTGTCTATCGTGCCTGAATGTGTTTTATTATCAAGCGAGATATGTTGCCATCCGCAAAGACTGACAGCCTTTACGATTTGGTCCGAACTCGGTTCCGATTTCGCTCGTCGCGCCGCACGCCACATTCGTGTCAATGCACCGATCGAAGCGTCAAAGGCTCCATTGGTCCGTTGATACCAACTCTGGCTCGCGACAAGTACATTCCATAAGTCTTTGGATAAAGGTGTTGGCGTTAACGAGCTTTTCACGAATAGATTTAGCTCACTATCCGATTCGTAGTCAGTCATGATGCTGTTGAGTCTTTCGACATTTTGCTGAGCCTCTTGGAAAGCCTTCGTCGCTTGTGCTTCGTTTGGTGCATAGGCGATGATGGACATGGTAGAGCCCATAGCTGGGAAGGTTGTCTCGTAACCTTCCAAAATTTCTGTCACTTGGATTTGTCGAGGAGTTGATTCGGGCGAGACTTCTTCAGCTACCGCACCCGCGAGCAAGACGCCCGAGACCAATAAAAACGAGACTAAAATCATTTTCAGCACGGGAAAATTTGCGTTCTTTAATGAGAGAGAAATGTTTGGGGCTTGGTAATGCATTGAATGTTGTCGACGAGGACTTGCAGTTCAGGGTTGCTTAGCAGAACTATTCAGTTTACGCTCAAGGTTGATTTTGAAGAGGTAAAAAGAAGAGGTAAATACCGAGGTGATGAAACCTGAGCCGATGGCGCTAGCCACGGGTTTCGACTTCGCCACAATTTTCCCTATAGCACCCGTGGCTACGGTTCAGGAAAAATGCAGATTTCAGCACCCCAGGTAAAGACCGCGGCAAATCTAGATTAACTGATTAAGTAGATTTCAATATGTTAGCTAAGTATTCATTACAATTCACTGTTTTTTTTCTGTGCGGTATAAGCATGACCGTTGGGGCTGACGTGGAGCGAGACCCGCTTCCAGTCGTGGACTCGTCGGCAGCGACGCCTGCGGAGATGAAGCCGTACCGCGAGTTGATTGAGCACACAGAGGCGAAGCTGGATATGGTTCCAGTACCCGGCGGTCGGTTCCTGATGGGAAGCCCAGAAGACGAAGCAAACCGCAATAGTGACGAGGGGCCTCAACGAGAGGTGGAAGTTGATCCGTTTTGGATGGGTAAGTACGAGATGACTTGGGATGTGTATGACGTTTGGGCTGCGGATTTAGACTTGTTTATTCGTCGGCAAAAAAGTACGGAGCCGAACAAACGCGACACTCTAGCCGATGTCTACCAAGTTAGCCAACCGACGAAGCCTTACATGGATATGTCATTTGGCATGGGAAAACGGGGCTATCCGGCTGTTTGTATGACTCAGCATGCTGCAAGGACTTTTTGTAAGTGGCTCACCGCAAAGACTGGTCGCTATTATCGATTGCCAACGGAAGC
>JANODQ010000047.1:0-7694 GCA_031412775.1 Pirellulaceae bacterium
AGATGCTAACCCGACCACCAAGCAGCTTATGCAGGCCCATGGTAAGTAACCCATGACGAACTGTCTTGCGGCAATTTTGGCCACCTTTCCAGCGTGCTATTACAGCGACTGAATGCAGATCCAGGATTTATCTGGCTGCGGGAATTTGACCAGCCGAAAGAAGTTCTCCACACTCCGCCACCTCGCACCGGTTTGATACGCCGGTTTGACACGCCGGCCCGGGGTGACCGGAGCAGCTTATCAACGGCGTTTGCCGTGCCAGACGTAAACGGCGGCCTTAAGAGACTAGAGTCGCCGTATGCCCATATTTAGAAGCGAAGATCCTCTGACAAAGGGGGGCGAGAATCCCCGGCGTCGAGGTACAACACGGGGACAAGGTCTTTGCGCGCAGCGATCAAGGTGGCCAGCCTGGCGAAGCCGCCGGGGTCTTGTCTAAGTTTTGGGATATAGATCGTCAACGAGCCCTAGTCCGCGCGTGCCAGCCCCTTTTCTAAACAAATACTGACTAACGGATAAGAATTTGCGATGTCACCAAAATCAGCCCACAAATTCTACCTTACGAAGCAAACTATCTTGACTAACATGGTAGAACTTGGGAACGCTGATTCGGACATAGGCAAGTGAATCAGCATCCACACATTGCAGAACGGACACTCCTTCCCAATGGCCACCCTCAAGCGAGAATAGGACGATGTTAGAGCACACTCTCCCAATTCATCAGATGACTTGGCTTCCTTCACAGACTGTCTGGTTCTTGGCCATCGTCGGCGGATGGCTGTGGGCCGGAGAATTGTCGATGGCTGCTCAACCACCAAATGTCATTTTAGTTCTGGCTGACGATTTAGGGGCAAAAGAATTAGGCTGTTATGGCAACACGGAGCATCATACGCCGAACCTCGACCGGATGGCGGCGGATGGAGTACGCTTCGAAACGTTCTTTGCGATGCCACTCTGCACGCCGACTCGCGTTGCCTTGATGACAGGCCAATATGGCTTTCATAGTGGTTTCCTAGGGATGAGCAACAAAGCATTTCGACCGCCTCAAAATACGCCCGAAGCTTCAATCTTTAATCACTTTACGGTCGGTGATTTGATGAAGTCGGCGGGTTACGTCACGGCCCAGGTCGGCAAGTGGCAGCTCGCAGGTGAAGTTCCGACGCTCATTCATAACTGCGGATTCGACGAATACCGCATGTGGGCGTATGAACATAACCTACCAACAGGCGTGACACACGATGCGTCGAAGTCGAACGAAAGTGGGAACCCACGATACTGGCATCCTAGTATTGTCGAGAATGGTAAGCACTTGCCGACGACGGCCGATCAATACGGTCCGGATCTATTCAATGCGTTTGCCATCGACTTTGCCAAGCGTCACAAAAGCCAGCCGTTTTTCATTTACTACACGTCGGTCCTCACGCACGGTCCTCATGTACAAACGCCTGATCCAAATCATGCTGGCAAGAAGCTGGAGAGCGGCTTTAAAACGAATCTCGAGTACTTCGATTATCTGATGGGGCAACTTCGCAACGGACTGAAAGATGAAGGGTTGGCTGAGAACACTTATATTCTGTTGGTCGGCGACAATGGGACCGGTGGCGACGGTAAGGGAACCGTTACGGAACTTGGCGCGCGAGTCCCCGGTATCTTTCTTGGGCCAACGGTGAAGAAGGGACTTACGTCGATGGCCGTCGCTGATCTTACCGACATCATGCCAACACTGGCGGCCATCTCTGGGGCGAAGCTTCCGACCGATCGACCGTTCGATGGCCACAGTCTCTTGCCGGTGCTGAACGGTGCGCAAGTCAAGCATCGCGATTGGATTTATAGTCATCTCGACGACGGGCGTTTGCTGCGTGACGATCGCTGGTTGTTGCAAATTGGGATGCACGGAGTTGGCGAAAAATTCTTTGATTGCGGTGCCAGCCGCAATGGCATAGGTTACGCGGATGTAAGTGATTCAAAGGAACCTCAAGTCATTGCTGCACGAGCAAGATTCGCCTCCATCTTAGCGACCATCCCGGAACCAAAACCCAATGGTGTTGAAAGCAACAAGCCGAAAGTCAAAGGCGAAAAGAAAAAGTCAAGAAATCAAAAGCCCTCGAATAATTAGGGATCAATTCGATGAGTAGATTCAATCCCTAAACATCTCCGTAGGCAATGTCCTAAATCTCATCGTCAGTCAGCAGAAATCCTTCGCCTAAAATCGTCTATACAGGCGAAAAACGCTGCGATTCGAGATGTTACGACCGCAGATGGACTCAACCCGAGAAGGAAAGACTCACTTGCTTGCGTCGGTATGCGCGTTTCTGTTTTCAATTTTGTCCCGCATGCCCTTGCTGCAGTAGAAAATTTAAATCGGCATAAACCGGATTGCTGAACCTGATTAGCGATCGGAACTATCTTGCATTCGTTGCTTTGATGGCGATAAAGTTTGACTTGTGCTTCACATCTTTTTCGCGATCGTTGAGAATGACGTAAACACCTTCCGATCGGGGGTGACCGGAGCAAGATGGAAATTTAATCTCGAGGCGACAGCAGGTGGCGAGTACTCAGGCTTGAAACGCTTCGATTGTCCTATCTGACCTTGCGACACCAATCACGGAAACGTGCAAATTTCCCCGTTGCTTTGAACGTTCGCACGGCAACCTTACTTTCTTGCATTTCAAGAACGACTATCCCAAGTGATGCGCGCTGATTGTTCCGCAGCAGCTTCCTGCTTCATCGACAACAGGCAGGCTTGTAGCTTGATGTGTGTCGAGCGTGCGCCTTGCTTCTTCAACCGTATCATCCATGCCACAGCATGCGGACGCAGGTCGCATGATCTTCTTAACTAAAATTTCTGAAGGCCGCTGGTCAGCAGTCGCCACTTCATGACACACGTCGCGTTCGGTCACGACACCCACTAAACGGCGACTCGGTTCGTCTTCTAATACTGGCGAGCAACCGCAACCCGTTGATCGCATTTTTTGCGCAGCAGCCTGCGCCGTATCTTGTGGCGAGCAACAGGCTTTGATAACCACGGTTTCCATCTTGTCTTTGCAACAACTCATTTGAGCATTCCTTAATTTCAAGCGTTACTTCGGCGGATAGTTCAATTTCTTTTTAGTACAAGGACCAGCGATCATTGCCGTCTCGGTTGTCGCAAAGCATTGTTGTTTAACCATTACTATCGCACCGCGTTGACATCAACCAACGCGGCACAATCTCTCTCAGTTTACACTAATAGCGTTGATCGAATAAATCACCAACGCGGTCCGTTTATGCTCGGTCGAATTACTTGCTGGGAGTCTTCGCTGCTGGCGTGTCATGCTCGTGCTTCATCGCGGCATGGTCGTGTGCTGCGTCTTCATGTCCCATTTCTTTCATCAACTTGGCATGATCCTTAGCAACTTGGTCAAGCGTGCTGGTGAGCTTTCCCGCCATATCGGCGCACACCTTGCCATTTGGCGAATCTTTGCAGCATTCTTCGTGGAGCATCTGTTGCGTGCTTACTGCTTGTACCAACTTGGTTTCGATGCCTTTAACTTGCTCAACCACTTTCGGATTACTTAGGTTCTCTTCGCGAATGACAATCATTTCGCGTTGAATCCCTTGGATCTGACGACCCAGCATTTCAGACTCAGATTTCGTAACTACCGGATTAAGCGTCGGTGCATGAGTCGCGTATTGCTGGATACTCTGCGAATAGTTACGAGAGTGCTGAATGTTTCGCGATGCGCGGCCGTTCGCGAAGAAGCTGGCCCCATTATTCCGCGATACTTTGTCATTAACTCGTGACTGAGCGAATGCGAACTGTGGGACCGTTAAAGCAACCGAAGCTAGGACTGCCAATCCAAGGGCTGCATTACAAATACTTTTCATCAACATGATTGTTCCTTTGAGAAACGTAGGGTGGGGAATCGTCGAGGTGAAAAACCTCGCTAGACCCCCTTTTAGATGCAACAACGCTACGGTTTCTTCTGCGAAGCCAAAAAGAATTATTTTTACTAATCAAGATGCATCTTCAGAGGACTCATTATCATTTACATCAGGCATCGCCTTCACTCCCCCGGATCAGTGAATTAGCAATTCGATCCCAAAGCTCCGGTTTTGGAATTGGAACTATTAGGGCATACATAGCAGAAGAAATGCCTCGCATTTCGGCCAACTCGGCTAAGCATTCCGGGCATCTTTCCAGGTGGACCTCAAGCTGAATGCGTCGGTCGCTGTCCAACTCCCCATCATGGTAAGTGGACAATAGGTTCTGAATTTCTTGGCAATTCATTTCGCTTCGCCACAACATCCGAACAGACGGTTCAAAATTAGACGCGGTACTTAAAGCACCACTCCTTTGGATGCAAAATTTACGCGTTTGTTCTTGAGATTGCTGAATTACTTCAATTTATTACGAAGACCCTTGGCCGATGAAAGCGGGCGAGTAAGAGAATTAGGTTATTGGGAGGCTGCGTCAATCAATTCGCGCAGGCATCGTCGTGTCCGGCTCAACCGCGATGCCACCGTGCCTTCCGATATGTCGATCGTCAGGGCGATGTCGTAGTACGAAAAGCCTTCACTTTCACGCAGCAGGAAGATTGCTCGCAGCTCGGGATCAAGCCGACTCAAAGCAAGTTCCATTAACTCTCTCTGATCAACTTGATCGGTGGCATCCGATTGTTTATCCGCCAGTTCGCAACGCATTGGCTGTTCTAAATCACGATGGCTTTGCCGCAAGAATTGCAAGGCTTCGTTGGACGCCACTCGATAGAGCCAAGTCGAGAAAGAGGAATGCCCATGGAACTTGTCCAGTTTCCGAAGGACGCACAGGAATACCTGCTGCGTTAGGTCGTCAGCGTAGGACGAACCAACCATCCGAAACATCAGCCGATAGACTTTTTCGCAGTACTGCTCGTAAAGACTTTGCTGTGCTTCGCAATCACCGCGCAAACAGCTTTCAATCAGGTCACGCTCGGCGGTTGGCGAGACCTGCAATCTCAAACTTACAGCGCGGGCAGAATTTGCGTTGAGTTGAGTTCTCATTTGAGCCAGCGACGTCGTGATGGTAAGGCAATGCTCGACAGTCCCCAGTTGGCGTGCATTTCCCATACCATGTATGGGTTTTAAGGTGAATTGAAGTGCTCATCTCGAAAATGCCAGAACAATCCAAGGGTTTCCGCTCACTAAAAAAAGTCGAAATGACGTTGCCAAATTGGTAAACACCCCGAATCGCACAGGTCTTGTGCGACAGAGCACAGTCGAGACCACTTCTTTGACTTTGAGGACGTGCAACCGCTCGAAGACGGAAAGTGCTGCGTCAACGATCACCTTGTCCGACAATCGGTCACTGAATTGTTTGCTGAATGGAATGCTCGATGCGGCGGTTCCGCTGATTCGACAAAAAGCTTGCTTTCGCGTGAAGTTTCCGCCGTTGGGCTGCATCTAACTTTTTTTGATTGCCGGTTTTTCACCGGCATGTCTCTACCCGCCGGCGGTTCGTAAAAAGTACCGGCTGCTACTCCGATCCTGCTCACACCGATTACCACTCCCCACATTGATAGGAACACACGAATGCGAATTGCATGGATTCACATTGCCCTTGGTTTAGCCATTGGCCTGATTGCGGGCTTAACCAATTACCGCTCGCTCCGCGCTGATGAACCTGTCCATGCGGGTGGGCATGATCACGCCGAACACAAACACGCTGACAAGAAGTAAAAAGATTATCAATCGTTGCCGGTCAAAGTGCTTCAAATCATGGGCGTTGTCGCCGTGATTTGAGGTATGTTGGTGCTTCGAAGGGTTTGGTGCTTTCTGTCCGCAATATCGCTTTCGTTCCCGATCGGACGTTCACGTATATGATTAGAAACCAAGGTGAATTGCAGCCATCGCGAGAAAACCAATTCCTGCCCAAATCCGCTTGGGAAATGACGACTGACGAACTGTTGTTAGCGGCTGGAGGGGTGAGCGTTGAGCAGGGGTTGGCCGCCACCGAAGTACAAAAGCGTCGTCAACAGTTTGGCGAGAACGAGTTGACTGAAGCACCGCCTATCCCGACTTGGAAAAAACTGGTTGCTCAATTCAAAGACTTGGTGATTTTGATTCTGATATTCGCCGCAGTCCTGTCGGGTGCGCTCGGAGAGTGGGTGGATGCACTTGCGATTTTGGCGATCGTGGTGCTCAATGGCGTGATTGGTTTTGTGCAAGAGCAACATGCGGAGCGGGCAATGTCGGCTCTTCTAAAAATGTCGGCACCGTCGGCCAAGGTCATCCGTGATGGAACGCATCAAACGATTTCGACCAACACACTCGTGCCGGGTGACATTATCCAAGTGGAAGCCGGCGACAACATTCCGGCAGATGCTAGGCTCGTTCAATCGTTTAGCTTGAATGTCCAAGAAGCGGCACTTACCGGCGAGTCCGTGCCGGTTGAGAAAGACGCCGACGTGATACTCGTGCCAGGCTCACCTTTGGGCGATCGCCATAACATGGTCTACATGGGGACAGTCGTTGCCGCCGGGAAGGCGTGGGCAATGGTCACGGCCATTGGGATGCAAACCGAACTAGGACACATCGCTGGCATGCTCGCACGGCATGAACCGGAGCCAACACCCTTGCAACGACGGCTCGCGGACCTTGGTCGCGTGTTGATTGTCATTTGCGTGGTGATTGTTGGAGTGATCTTTGGATTGCAGGTTTGGCGTGGCGGCAGTGTAATCGAAGCGTTTCTTATCTCAGTCAGCCTCGCGGTTGCCGCCGTTCCCGAAGGACTTCCGGCGGTGGTGACGATTGCTCTCGCCCTCGGTGTTCAACGCATGGCCAAACGCAATGCCTTGGTTCGGAAGTTGCCCAGCGTTGAGACGCTAGGCTCGGTATCCGTGATCTGCTCAGACAAGACCGGCACTTTGACCCGCAACGAAATGACCGTGCAGGAGATCGCCACATCGACCGAACGGTTTCGCGTGACCGGAATCGGGTACGCGCCGCGCGGCGAATTTATGCGCAACGACGCGGCCATCCAACCAACTGAGGAAGATGACCTCTTTCTTGCGCTCAAGGTCGGAGCATGGTGCAATAGCGCAGAAATAGTACCCAATCCGAACGGCGATCAAGTATGGCAGGTCATCGGCGATCCGACGGAAGGAGCACTCGCTGTTGCTGCGATGAAAGCCGGACTCTACCTCTCCGCCAGAAGAGCTGCGATCGTATACGAAATTCCGTTCGACTCGACTCGAAAATTAATGTCCGTTGTGGTGCGCGATGGTGACAAAAAATTGCTTTATTCGAAAGGTGCACCTGAAGTTCTGCTCGCGAAATGTAACCAAGTTCATCGTGAAGGAAAGATCGAACCGCTTACAGACGATTTTCGCCAACGCTTTCTGACTGTCAATGCTGAGCTGGCTTCGCAAGCGTTACGCGTATTAGCCTTAGCTTATCGGCCCAATATTGGAGACAAAATAGATTCCGATCTTGAATCACAACTTGTGTTCGTGGCCTTAGTGGGAATGATTGACCCGCCGCGCGAAGAAGCAATGATCGCAGTGGCGAAATGCCGAGCTGCCGGGATTCGGCCGGTGATGATTACCGGCGATCATCCAGCAACCGCCTTCGCTGTCGCAAAAAAGCTGGGCCTTACCAGCGGTGATGAACGAGCTTTGTCCGGGACTGAACTGGAACAAATGTCCGATGTGCAACTGGCCGAGCAGGTCGAGCGCATT
>JANODQ010000048.1:0-17328 GCA_031412775.1 Pirellulaceae bacterium
CCTTTTTCTTCCTTGCGATGGCTCTCGCATTGATTCTTATCGACTTGGTTGTCCCCTCCGCCGGCATTCTCCTTGCTCTGGCAGTTATCTGCGCCATCGCAGCGGATATCTTCGCCTTTCGTGCCAACACTCAGTTTGGACTTTGGATTTTGATTGGTGAATTGGCGGCGATACCAATCGGCCTCTGGATCTTTGCGAAATTCTGGGCAAGCACGCCTTTAGGAAAGCGAATGATTATCGCGCCCGCGAAAGCTCAACCTTTTACTTGGGAGGCAAGCAAAGCAGTAGGGAAAATGGGGACGGCATTCGATGATTTCTTACCAACCGGTCGTATTGAGATCGAGGGAACGCTATTCGATGCCGTTGCTCGTGCCGGCGTGATTAAAAAAGGTGAACGCGTATTAGTCGTTGCAGAAGAAATGGGGCAATTGTTTGTCGTTCCCGACAATCCAAATGCAATCAAAGCTGGAACGATAACTGATCCGCCCCTGGTTAGCACAGAACCTGCATCAGATCGAAATTTTTCAGGCGAAGCCTCGCGAGCTTCGACGGACGCGATCAATCAACCTGCAAAAAACTTTGGACTTCAATCGTTAGATTGACACTTTGGATGCCTCATCCATGTAAAGCATCCATGTAAAGCATCCATTCACGAAATTATAAATACGAATTTTTAGCGCAAGACCTCAGATCCGATAACGAAGCATGAATCAAACAAGGGAATAGAATGCACGACATTTTGCAACCGCATAGGACTATTGAGGAACTGAAAGATTTACGTTCGCTTACTGGAGATGCTGACGGTGCACAACGAGTTGCATTTACCCCGGTCTGGGAGCAGGCTCGAGCGTGGCTTCGCGACAAACTGAGCGAGCTTCCGGTCGATGTCGATCAAGATGAAGCCGGGAATTTTTGGGTAACTTTGCATGGAGAATCCGAGCAAGCCATCTTGATCGGTAGCCATATTGATTCGGTTCCAAATGGAGGTTGGTTGGATGGCTGTTTAGGTGTTTTAGCGGGGCTAGAAGTGCTTCGACGAATAGCTTCGGAAGGTAAACCACGCCTCACCATCAAACTGGTCGATTGGTGCGATGAAGAAGGGGCCAGATTTGGTAGAAGCCTATTTGGTTCAAGCGCGGTATCTGGTGCACTGGACATCGATAGTGTTCGGAATCTTACTGATCGAAATGGAGATAAGTTAGTAGAAGTGGTCAAGCGATGCGGGATCGATTTGTCCAATGTTAGTGCTGCTCAAACTCGCATTCATAACACATCGGCATATGTCGAACTCCACATTGAACAAGGACCTGTGCTCGAGGGGATGCACCTAGCGATGGGGGCAGTCCAGGGTACATACGGTGTAGAACGCCATACGATCATCTTTACTGGACAGGCGGCCCACTCGGGGTCAACTCCAATGGCTTATCGACGTGATGCACTTTCCGGAGTTTCACGATTGCATTTGGCAATACGCGAAATCGCCGTCAAGCATGGTGGTGTATGCACTGTCGGGATTGTCAAAACGAAACCGGGGATCGTTACAGCGGTTGTAGGTGAAGCAGAAATGACACTCGACCAAAGACATCTTAATGCTGATTCTTTAGCCGCGATGTATCAAGAGGCAAAGGAGGCAAGTTATGCGATCGCCAAGGAGGAAAAGATTGAGGTTACTTGGAAAACTCTTTGGCAGATTCAACCGTTTCCCTTTCACCCAGACCTCATTGAAATGGCTGATCAAGCGATCGTTGAAATCTGCGGCAGATCCCATCGCTTGCCTTCAGGACCACTGCATGACGCGGCTGAAGTTTGCCGAACGGGAGTCCCAACAATCATGCTCTTCGTTCAAAGTTTGTATGGGATATCCCACAACAAGATTGAAGACACTCGAGAAGAGCATCTCGTCGCGTCGGTTCAGGTCCTCGATCGAGTGGTAGACAAAATTACGAATTGGCTTGGAAAGTGTTAAACCTTTCGAGTGCTGCGACTTGTCGCAGCACTCGGGGTGTGGATGTGAGTGCAGAGAAGATTTACTTTGATGCGCAAATAGGGAAGTGTAGTTCGGCCTTTTCAAGCGGCACATGACTTGATTTGCGTTGACTACCTTGATTGAAAATCTATAGATAAGTCTTAAAGCGGTGACGAGTCACCGCAGTCCAAAGGATTTGTTTCGATTTGCAAATCGATTTTACGAAACATTGATTGGAATCAAGCTATTGTCTTTATCGCGGCACTCGAGCTCGCAATGCTCTGGGTAGAGCGCATCGCTGCCGAGTATCAACAAGCTGACACCAGTTAACTCTTCCATCTGGATTAGTTCACGACGTTTCTTATTGTTGAGATAGGCGGCGACGTTCTCATGGACGCGAACGGAAACTTTGCTGACTTGCGGAATTTCGCATGCGAGCATGATCAGTCGTGATACCTCGAGCGACATACTTTCAGGTGTCTTCACGAGTGCTCGTCCTTTGCAGCACGGGCAGTCCTCGTAGACGCTCTTCTTGAAGCTTGGGCGGATCCGTTGACGAGTCATTTCGATCAGTCCAAATGGGCTGGTCCGTAAAATCTTTGTCTTCGCGCGATCGCGTCGCATCGCATCGGCGAGTGTCTTTTCGACTTTTCGGCGATGGCTATCTTTATGCATATCAATAAAATCATTCACGATCACGCCGCCAAGATCTCGCAAGCGAAGTTGACGCGCAATTTCTTTAGCTGCGTGAACATTCATTTGAAATGCGTTTTCTTCGGCAGAGCTATCGCCGCGGAAATTGCCGCTATTAACGTCGATGGCGACCAACGCTTCGGTTTGATCGATGACAATTGAACCGCCGGTGCGAAGTGGAACAACCCGTTGATGAATTCGAGCAATTTCTTGTTCCAGCTTGTACTTGTGGAACAACGGTTCGCGTCCATCGTAGTGTTCCAGACGATCGACAAAACGAGGCATCACCATTTCCAAGAACTCTTTGGCGCGCGTGTGAGCTTCCTCTTGGTCCACGATGATTCGATCGATATCTTCGGTGAAAGTATCGCGGATTGTTCGAATGAGCATGTCGCTCTCTTGGTAGATGTCACATGGTGCAGCATTCTTCTCGATACGCTTCACAATGACTTTCCAAAGCCTAAGCAAGTAAGTCACATCGCGAGCGAGTTCTTTCTTGCTACGTTCTTGACCGGCTGTTCGAACAATGAATCCAACGCCTTTCGGTGGATTCAGTTCAAGCATCGCGCGGCGAAGTCTTCGGCGAGCGTCATCGTCTTCGATTTTTCGAGATACACCGACTCGTCCAAGGGCTGGCATCAAAACCAAGTAGCGTCCGGGGATGGATATGTATGTCGAAAGCGTTGGGCCCTTGGTTCCGATTCCTTCTTTGATGACTTGGATCAGAACTTCATCGCCGCGCTTGAAGACTTCTTGAATTGGTGGCTTAAAGCGAGGCCGTCCACTTTTCAGTTGCCCTTTGCCGTGCCCGCGTCCTCGCCCTTCATCAGGTCCACCTGGTTTTTTATTGCGAGGCGAATCGCTATCGTCATCGAGATCGTCGCCGTTTCCTTCGCTCCCTTCGTCATCGTTGGAGTCGTCGTCCAAATCGTTTCGGGAGTCGTCCATGATATCCGCGGGGTCGTATCCGCCTTGTCGAAAGTATTGTGGTTCGACGTCACTGATGTGGAGGAATCCGTTTCGTCCGACGCCAAAGTCGACGAACGCGGCTTGGATACTCGGTTCGATATTGACGATTTTGCCTTTGTAGATATTACCGACCCAGTTGTTTTGGCTGGATCGTTCGGTGTAAAGCTCTTCGAGCTGTCCATCCTCCAGTAGCGCGATCCGACATTCTTCGGATTGCGATACGTTGATTAGCATTTCCTTCTTCATGATACGTAAAAATTGTCCTTGTTAATTGGTTTGGAGTTGTGCGGAGCTTAGGCCTGGAGAACCATCTCGGGGACTAAACCGGCAAGTTGATTTTGGAGGAACGCATCGACTTCTTTGGCTGTATCCAGACGCATTGCCCGCCACGCCATCGCTTGACATTGACCGATGGTGACGGAGCGAATTGCTTTCTTGAGGACAGGAATCGCAGAAGGGGCGACGCTGAGTACACGAATGCCCATGCCTACCAGAAGTAGTGCGAGGGCTGGATGGTTACTCATTTCTCCACAGACACTGGTTGAAACTTGATGCTGGGTTGCAATTTCCCACGTTTTTTGAATAAGTCGGAGAACCGCTGGATCGCACGCTTGGTAGAGGTCGGCAACTGCTTCATTGCCTCGGTCTACGGCGAGCGCGTACTGAGTCAAATCGTTTGTACCAATACTAACGAAGTCGACTTCTTCAATGAATCGATCGAGCATGACGACGGCCGCTGGGACTTCGACCATCATGCCGATTGGAATGTCGTTTCGCACGACATGACCTTCTTCACGAAGGTCCTCTGCAACACTTCTGAGGAGAAATCGCGCGGTACGCAGTTCATCCAAAGTTGTGATCATAGGAAACATGATCCGAATGTCTCCTTCCGAAGCAGCTCTTAGCATCGCTCGGATTTGAGTTCGAAACAGCGCTGGATTACGTAGCGAGAGTCGGATACTTCGTAATCCCAGGAATGGATTATTTTCCTGATGAGCATAGGGTGTCATCCCCATTTTATCTGCTCCGAGATCGAGCGTCCGCATCACGACTGGCTTTCCACCCATGTCACGGACGACTTGAACGTATGCTTGAAAATGGTCCTCTTCACTTGGATCTGCTTCGCTTCCAAGATAAAGAAATTCGGTTCGATAGAGTCCCACTCCATCAGCCCCGCGGTCCAAGCAAGATTGGCCTTCGGTGGGGAATTCAATGTTCGCCATTAACTCCACACGAATGCCGTCACTGGTGCACGCAGGAAGGTCACGAAGTTCGGTTAATTCACGAGCAATCGACTGGCGATGTTCGCGGCGAGCCAAGTAACGTTCACGCGTATAGTCATCTGGATTGATGATAACTCGACCCAGATGACCATCCACAATGATCGAATCGTCCGCTCGCAAAAGATGCAAAAACGGTCCGATTCCAACCACTGCGGGAATCTCAAGCCCTCGTGCAACGATCGCAGTATGACCACCAGGGCCTCCGGTTTCGGTGCACAAGCCAAGTATTTTTCGCGGATCAAGAACCGCGGTTTCGCCAGGAGTCAGATCATGACTGGCGATGATTGCGGGGTTGGTAATCTCCCGCAAAGTTTGTGTTGGTACACCGGTTAGTCCTTCCAGGAGAAGCCGTTCAATGTCGCGAATATCGGCGGCTCGTTCTGCAAGAAAACTGGAACTAGCGCGACGAAAAGCTGCCGCATAGCCGTTTAAAACTTCGCTCACCGCAAACTCAGCCGAGTAGCTCTGCTTTTGGATCAATTGCTCGAGTTCCTCGTGCAATCGTCTGTCGAGTAGCATTTGAAGCTGGGCAGCAAAAATCCCTCCCAACCTCGCTCCGAGTTTGTCGGCTGTTTTCTGAGCCGACGCTTCTAACTTAGTCGCCGCAGAATCGATTGCAGCTTTTAGACGAAGCCATTCTTGGTTCGCATCGACGGTAGCGGCACGACTCCGCGAGATTTGATAACCTTCGCGGTCAAAGACCAGAGCTTGCCCAATCGCAACTCCCGGAGATACCGCAATGCCCTGCAATTCCAGCATGCTGGTTTTCGATTACTTTGTGCAAGGGGTTAGCGGAAAGGGGAAACAACCTACTCCGTGGGTTCGTCAAATCCACGTTGAAATAAGTCGACGATAGTTTCGATTGCCGAATTAGCATCTGGACCTTCGGCGCGCAGGTCAAGTTGACAACCCTGGACGGCGCCGAGCGTCAGTATACCGAGAATACTTTTACAATCGACAGACTGACCTTCTCGGACAATGGTTACGTTGCTGGCAAATTTTCCTGCCGCTGTAACCAACAGATTCGCAGGTCGCATGTGCAAGCCTTGCGAGTTGCTAACGACCACGGTGGCTGTTGAAAAAAGTTGGCTCATGATGGAATTTCCAGGCTCCGAGGCTGCGAGGGCGAAGGAGCAGGATTGGAATTTTAGGAACCAAAATGATTGTCATCAGCTTCATTTAGGAGCTGTGTAATATCATCGCCCGTCTTGGACTGCTTCAAGAAACGGCAGAATGTGTCGTTTCTTAGTTGACGCGAAATGTTTTCTAGTGCTCGAAGATGGTCACCGGGACGATCTGGAGGAGATACGAGCAAGAAAAACAACTCGGCATTGTGTCCATCTAGACTATCGAAGTCGATTCCTTCCTGGCTGACGCCTACCGTGCCAACTAATTTACTTACTCCGACGTGTTTGGTGTGCGGAACGGCGACGCCCCGACCAATCCCAGTACTTCCTAGTTCCTCTCGCTTCATGATTGCACGAATAATATCGTCGCGATCACTCGCTTGAACATTTCCAGAAGACACGAGCGCGTCGACTAATTCGCCGATCACACTCTCTTTGGTGGTAGAGCCCAAAACAGGAAGCAGGGCTTGGGTAGCTATAAAATCAGAAAACTTCATTGATTAACCAAAAAATAAAACGATCGAACGATCACTCTTGGACTTCACTAGAGTGCTTGAGGCCGACACCCTTGTGTTCGGTCACCTTGTCTTTATGCTTTCGAACTTGCTGTTCCACCTTGTGGATTGCAGCATCTAACGCCGCCAAAACGGTTGGAGCAGTTGCGGTGGAAACAAAGTCTTCTGTTCCTTCAGCGGAAACATTGACTTCGACATGCGGTTTGTCGGCGTGCTCCATGTCAACAACGACTGCGATAGAGTTGATTCGGTCGTAAAACTTGCGGACTTTTTCTGCCTTCTCGGTGATCAGCAATTGATCTTCTTGTTTGAGGTGGCCGTGACGGGCTGATACGTTGACTTGCACAGAAAAACTCCGCTGTAGAGGGGAATCGATGTTAACGACGGGCGAGATTGTAGTGTAGCAACCCGATTGCCACAAATCCCATAACGGAGAAACTAAGGACGAATTGTCCTAAAGATATTTTCGCCCTTCTGGTCGTATTGGCTGGTTCAAGTGGCTGGTTTTATTAGGGGACATGCAAATCTCGGAAATGCGAATGCCTAAAATATTGCGATCATCGGTCGGAAATGGAATTTAATCCGGTTATTCTAAATGTTCCTTTACGGAGAGACCGTGGGGTCTATGCCGTCAGTAGCGACCGATAAACAGGTTGTGTAGGCGAAAAATTGGACTTGGTATTTGGCTATACTACAACTCGGGTTGGTCGTTTCGGCTGTTCTGGTTGGCTAAACTTGTTAAGTTGCAAAGAATATTACGCCTTGATGTTACATTTTCTTACTGTTGGACCGTCGCTTCGGCGCTCTACTAGCACATGAATGCCAACGTTCTTGACAATCGTCATCGCCCGCTCGACCTGAGTTTGGTGAATCCGAAGTTCTTTCCGCGAACGCACTTGGTGGACAGCTTGCGGCACTGGGCAAACGTCCAGCCAACCTCGCCGGCGTTTTGGTTCACCGATGGTGAAACGGACCAGGACGAAACGCTCAGCTACGCTGAATTGGATCACGCTGCGCGAGCCTTGGCGGTTGAGATTTTGAAAGTCGCCACCCCCGGCGATCGCGGAATCTTGATGTATCCGCCTGGGCTGGATTTCATCATTGGGTTCTTCGGTTGCCTCTACGCAGGTTGCACAGCCGTACCCGCTTTTCCGCCACGACGCAACCGAAAAGGATCGCGCATCCAAGGCATCGCACAAGATTGCGCAGCGAAGTTCGGTTTGACTATCGATACCACTGCCCAACAAATCATGAAGGACGACGCGACGCGAGAAGACATGTCGACGATGAAGTTGATTTCGAGCGATCGGGTTGATCGATCGATGGCAATAGAGTTTTCGCCCGTCAGTATCAACGTTGAAGATGTCGCCGTACTGCAATACACCTCGGGATCTACTGGTACGCCCAAGGGAGTCGTACTTACGCACGAGTGCATCATGCGGAACTGCGAAATGATCGCATACTTGTTCGGACAAGTTCACGATGAGGTTGGTGCTAGCTGGTTACCTACCTATCATGACATGGGCTTGGTTGGTGGGATTCTGAGTCCGGTATTCCTTGGTCTACCACTCGCTTTGATGAGCCCAATGTCGTTCCTGCAGCGCCCGGTACGGTGGTTACGAGCCATCACCAAATACAATGTGACCATGTCCGGCGGGCCAAATTTTGCTTATCAGCTTTGCGTTGATAAAGTTACAGAAGAAGAAATGAAGGGGCTCGATCTAAGCAAATGGCGAGTCGCTTTCAATGGCGCCGAACCAGTTCGCGCAAGCACACTCGAAGCCTTCAGTCGCAAATTCGAGCAAGTTGGATTTCGGCATACGTCACACCTTCCAACCTATGGAATGGCAGAAACCACATTGATCGTGACCGCTGGTCCTCATGCAGACGTGCCAGTGATAAGACACTATGACGGTCGCAATCTTGCTGCTCGAGATGTTCTACCAGTTGAACGCAATACGCCCGACTCGCGAGCTCTAGTTGGTTGCGGTCAAACGTCACCTAACGAGCGGGTTGAAATCGTCGATACGGAAACTTCTGCAATCTTGCCAGATGACCAGATCGGTGAGATTTGGATTCAAAGTCCAAGCGCCGGAACAGGCTACTGGGAAAAGCCAGACATCACCGAGAAGACATTCAACGCAATGACGGCCGACGGCCAAGGACCATTCTTACGAACGGGCGATCTTGGTTTCTTCGAAGACGGCCAACTTTTCGTCGCCGGGCGTGTCAAGGATCTCATTATTGTCCGCGGTGTGAATCGCTATCCGCAAGACATTGAACAGACAGTCGAAGAATGTCACGAGTCGATCCAATCATCGGCTGCTGCTGCATTTTCCGACGATATTGATGGTCGTGAGCGGCTGATCATCGCCTTGGAAGTACAACGATCCCTCGAAGAAAATTGGGAACCAGTAATTCAAGCGATTCGAAAATCCGTCACTCAAGTTCACGAATTGCCACCCGATGCAGTCATCCTTGTTCGAAGCGGATCGCTCCCGAAAACCTCCAGCGGCAAGATCCAGCGTCACGCTTGTCTTCAAGGCTTCAAAGACGATACGCTCCGTGTGATCGCCAAATGGGTTAGCTGGGAAGACGACCTTCCTCAAACGGCTCCTATGATCGCGGCGGCCACTGTCGATCAACTAGCTGGCCGGCCTTCCAAAGCCACCTCGCGACCCACCGCAGTCATCGCCAAAAAGACGCGTGACCCAGATGTCGATGTTGTTGAGATTGTAAAACGAGCCGTCAAAGCGGTCGCTCAAGAACGAGCAAAATTGCTTGACTTGGATACTAACATCGTCGTCGATTTAGGGCTCGATAGCTTAGAGCGACTCCAGATTGCTCATTCGCTCGAGAACGCATTTGGAGGACGAATCCCCGAAGAGACGCTCCAAGAAATCGAAACGATACGCGAAATTGCAGAAGCCTTAGAAAGTCTTTTCGGCAAAGATCGAGTCATCTCGGATCTTGCACCAGAACAAGACGATGTACCGAAGGCTCCTCGTACGATAACGCCCGACGAATACCAGTTCGACCAACTACCTGAATATCGTCGGCTTAAGCAAACGATGATGCAGTTCGATATGACGGGCGTACCCAATCCTTATTTCTCAGTCCATCAAGGTCTCACTCGCGATACGACCACGATCGATGGCAAGGAATACATTAGCTTCGCCAGCTACAACTATTTGGGCATGAGCGGTGACCCCGAAGTCAGCCAAGCAGTCATTGAGGCGGTAGCCAAATACGGCACAAGCGTCTCTGCGTCAAGATTGGTGAGCGGAGAGAAAGATCTTCACCGCGAGCTTGAAAAGGGAATCGCTGAATGGATTGGCGTCGATGATTCAATCGTCCTAGTCGGTGGGCATTCGACTAACGAAACCATCATCGGCCACATCGTTGACACTCCCGACTTGATCCTCCACGATTCGCTGTCGCATAATAGTATCGTCCAGGGAGCCATGCTGTCGGGTGCGAGAAGACGCGCATTCGCGCACAACGACTGGGAAGCTCTCGATGAAGCTCTCACAGAACAGCGATCTAACTATCGACGGGTTCTTGTAATCATCGAAGGCGTTTACAGCATGGACGGAGATTATCCCAATCTTCCCAAGTTCATCGAGATCGTGAAAAAGCACCAGTGCTGGTTGATGGTAGATGAAGCTCACAGTATCGGAACGATGGGGGCGACCGGTCGCGGCATTGGCGAACATTTTGGTGTCGATCCACGTGATGTCGATATTTGGATGGGTACTCTCAGCAAGTCCTTTGGATCTTGCGGCGGCTACATTGCGGGTAGGAAATCGTTGATTGAATATCTAAAGTACACAACGCCCGGGTTCGTCTTCAGCGTTGGGTTGTCACCTCCAAATACAGCGGCTGCAATTGCGTCGCTGAACGTGCTGAAGCAAAATCCCGAACGAGTGACTCGTCTGAAGGAAGCGTCACGACTGTTTTTGACCGAAGCCAAGAAGCACGGTTTGAACACCGGCAGCAGTGGTGACACGGCAGTCGTTCCGGTGATCACTGGCAATTCATTGCACGCATTGCAATTGTCGCGTCGAATGTTTGAATCCGGAGTCAACGTCCAGCCCATTCTCTATCCCGCAGTGGAAGAGTCGGCGACAAGACTTCGATTCTTCATTAACTCGACCCATACGAACCAACAGATTTTGTTCGCCGTCGATAAAGTCGCTCAACATCTTAAAAAGATTGCACCCGAGTACTTCAAATCGACGAACAGAAAAGATTGATAGTTCCATCAGTCGTCGAAAAGTTATAGAGTGCCCACCGGTTCGTAGGTTCGGGGCCAGTTGTAATTACTGAAATCGAACCGTGTCGGAAATTTTGAGTCGTGCAGCACGTTCGGCTGGGATCATCGATGCGAGGAGTATCAGTACCATCTCGCCTACGAAGGCCATCGCGGTCAGTTGGGGACGCAAGGTGAACGTAATCGGCCTACCAACAGTCGGTCCGTTAGATAGCGAGAGCAAGTAAGCTATAAGTAGACCGGCAAAGACGGCGGGCACCAGCGCAACAATTCCCATCAACAAAGCTTGGCTGAATATCATCTTTCGTACTTGACCACGAGCCATCGCGATTGTTCGGAGCATTCCTATCTCATAAGTTTGCTCGAGGATGTTCATCGTCAGCGTGTTTACTAAGCCAAATGCGGCCACAATCGAGCAGAGAGCCAAAACCGCCCAAAGCCCCTGTACGACGCTAGCAACTTTTTCCTCAAGCACGCCGAACAACTCGACTTGAGACTGAAAAAGGAGACTTTCTCGCATTGCGATCTTCTGAACTTTCTCGCTTGCAATCACGATAGAATCAGGCTTGGCATCGATAATGATTGCATCGGTACCTTGAATGTCAAGCAACCGTTCGGCTTGGTCGCGAGTCATATAAACAGTAAGTCCTGCCGCCATGTAGTCGCTGGCGATCCCGGCAATGCGAAAGTCGCGTGATCCTTCCTGGGTGTTCAACGCGAGCTTGTCGCCTACGGCAAGTTTCGCTCGTTCGGCAAGCACCGAACCGATAACAATATCGCCTTTGTGAACATCCGCATTAATAGTTTTCGAGTCGCCCAACTTGAGGTCAAAATATTTTCTGGTTGTAGAATTGAATTCACGAGCAACTATCACCACTGCGAAGTCGCCGCTATAAGAGTTGACGAAACGTAACGACTCAACCGAATCGACTTCAGGGATTTTTTTGAATTCTTCTACAAGCCCCTCGGGCATATCGGCAGATTGCCCCGTGGCCATGCTTGGCATTGCAGCGCGAACAAAGAAGTCTCCTTGCAAAGCGTTTTCGTACCAAGATTTCACGTCTTCGATGTTGTCAAGAATCGAGCTTGCTAAACCAAGTCCCGTGCTAAGTGCGATAAACAGAATTCCAATCGTGAGAGAAGACCTGCCGCGGTTTCGTAGAAGCTGACGTTCCGCGAGTCGTGCTTCGATGCCAACGACCGGACTGACAATCGTAACAATCCATTTGGTGAAAAATGGTAACACGGTTGGGAGAGCAACAATTCCGCCGAGAAGAAAAAGAATCGTGCCTGGAATTGCAAAGTCAATGTGCCACCATTGTCGAATACAACCGATCAATGTCATGATACCTAGCGAGGACAGCACGATGCCAGCATATGCAAGAAAGATATTACTGGGTTCAAGTTCACCCAGAGAAACAGTTCGCATCGCCTCCGAGGGAGAGAGTCGCGATGCACGCCGCGCCGGAAGCACGGCCCCGGCGATTGCGACTCCGACTCCGCAAAGTCCACCAAGAAAATACGGCAACCAATTGAATGTGTTACTCGCGATTGGAATGTCCAGTAACGCTCCGCTTGCAGATGATAGTTGGCGAGCTCCCCAATAACCTAGCATCCATCCACAGAGAGTTCCAACGACTCCCAGGACCAACCCTTCGAGAACAATGACGTTAACGATTTGTCGTCGAGTAGTCCCAAGGGCTCGAAGAACCCCAAACTGTTTTCTTCGTTCGCCGACATTCATTTGAAAAGTGTTGTAGATAATGAAGATGGCGATCATTAAAGAAAACGCTGAAGCCAAGCGAAGACCTTGCTCGGTAGCGATAGATGCTTCGCGACCAAACTCGTTTCTCGAAGCTGGCTCCCGAACTTGAAGTCCCTGAGGAAGAAGGGCTGCGATTTTTTCACGTACCGTTTCCGTCGACTGCTTATCGTCAATGACGACCTGAACTAAATCCGATCTTTTCTCCGCTTTGAACCATTTCTGCGCGACAGGAAACGGAACAATAATCAGGCCTCCCTGCATCGCCGCAGACCCAGACGTGGGCTCGATCAAACCTGTTACATTCGCAGTTCGAATTCCAGTGCTCGTCATGAGCTTTATCGGTTGCTCGTTCTTGAGACCGAGCGAGTTTGCAAAGCTGTAATCGATCAATGCCTGGTCGTTGGCAGATAAGGCGTTGCCTTCGCGAATGCGATACTCGCGGATCGATGCATCCATTGTTGGATCAACACCCAAGATTTGGACGCGGACACGCTGGTCTTTTTTATCGAAGAGAACTCCAAAACGCCGAATGATCGGTGTTGCAACTTTTACACCTGCAATCGCAGCGATCTCTCGGACAATCGTTGTTTCAAAGGGAGCATTTCCAACCGATGTTATTTCCAGGGAAGCATTACCGGTGACCGCTTGAAGCATCGACTTCTGGGTAGCGCGCGAGTCCTCGATCGATAGCTGCACACTCACGATCGCAGCGACGCCAATGATGATACTGGTTAGGGTCAAAAGTGTTCGGAGCGGTCGGCTACAAAACCCTTTCCATGAGACTCGCCATAGAACCATCATCTATTGGGACGCTCCCGGGATTGGTGCTCCCTGATGGGTTCCGTCCGAAGCGAGTTGGCGTTGATCGCTTTCAATCACTCCGTCACGAAAGCTGATCAATCGCGACGCGGATTCTGCCACGTGAGCATCATGGGTCACCATGACAATGGTTTGCGATTGCTCGCGGACTAACTGTTTTAGTAGCTCAGTCACACGACCACCTTGACGCGAGTCCAAGTTCCCAGTCGGCTCGTCGGCTAAGATAATCGCGGGTTTCGTTACGAGAGCACGCGCGATTGCGACCCGCTGCTGCTCGCCACCAGAAAGTTTTGCTGGAATATGATCGGCCCTTCGAAGCATTTCCACGCGGTCTAGAGAAATTTTGGCTCGGTCAAACGCCTCGCTCCTCGCAACGCCATCCAGTTCCAGTGGGAGGGCTACGTTCTCAATAGCCGAAAGGGTCTGCATGAGATTGAAAGACTGGAAAATGAAGCCAATTCGCCGACGTCGAAGCAGCGTACGCTGGTCATCATCTAAGCTAGCAAGGCTAACACCTTCGAGCAAAACGTCGCCACTGCTCGGTGATTCGATGCCGCCAAGAATGGAAAGTAATGTGCTCTTTCCGGAACCGCTTGGCCCCATAATCGCAACAAATTCACCAGCATGAATGCTGAGGTCCACGCCGCGTAAGACCTGAACCTGAATCTCCGAGTCTCCGAAATTTTTAGTGAGTTGTCGAGTTTCGATGAGGGCCATGCAAACAAGTCACGAGAAAGAGGTAGAAGATCGCGGAGCGTTTTGAGCTGAAAAGGCTAAACGTCCTACCGCATCAAAACATCTTAGTCGATGGAATGGTCTTTGGGCAGACGAGGGGGAACGCCATAGAAAAACCATCCCTCCAGCAAATCGCCTCCAAGATTTGCCGCCCCCCAGGCGCAGCTTACTACAAGCCGAGCTTACTTCTGCCCGTTAGGAATTCGAAATCCAATTTCGACGGTGAACGGTCCTGCATCACACATGAAATGGAGGATTTCAACGTGAGCCGATGGCTGGAAGGAGACTCGGTGACCAATTCCCGAAACGACTGCTGGGAGCCCAAGTTCGATTCCGGTAATGCCAAGCCGATCTTTGGACGAACCACCGATCATATTGGTGAGTTCGCCGACTAGATCGACAATGTCGTCTGTAATCTCGGTTGGCCTTGCACCCAAAAAGGATTCGGCTGCCGAGTAAGTCATCTCTGCAGCACAGCTAACGACCAACGTCCCACGTAAACTGCCCGAGAACCCTATCAGCCCACTGACGTCATACTTGGACAAAAATCCACGACTTTTCGTTTGGTCGGCCAGGACAATATCCCAACCTAGCATTGTCGAAAAGACTTTCTTAGTACAGCTTGCAAAGGTCCCGACAAAGGGATGCACAGCTCGATTAGTCGATTCGAGTGGATCTGAGGCAACGGCTGTAGTCATGAATAGGAACCTAGCAAGAAACTCAAAAGTCAGGGAGCTTATCAAACTAAACGGCGACAAACTTATCGAGCTTCGCTCGCAGGTCATCCGAATCGAATGGCTTGGTAAGGTAATCACTAACACCGGCTTGGATTGCGGCGATTACCTGGCTTTTTTGAGCTTCTGTCGTAACCATAATGATTGGAATCTCAGAACCGGTTGCTCGAATCTCGGTCACTACTTCCAACCCATTTTTTTCAGGCATATTCCAATCAGTCAGAATCATGTCGACAGGGTTCGCTTTGAACGCGTCAATTGCCTCTTGGCCGTTGGCTGCTTCGATGGTGTCAGTAACGCCTACCGAGTTTAAAGCACGAATAATGATTTTTCGCATCACACCGGAATCGTCGGCAACTAAAACTTTCATTTGGGGATCTCCATGATTAAGGACTGAGAAAAGTTAGCGACGTTACGCCGCAGGAACGAAGAAGTGTTGGTTAATCCAATGAGAAGTCAAAAGGACTGATAGAAAAAACACTCGATTCGCTAAAGTTTCGCAAACCTAGCTTCATTTGCGCATGCAGTGAGGCTTAAACAAGCCGCATCTTCGTAAAAGCCGCTACAAACAGATATTGAAGCGGAGACAACCACGAATCGTGACGGGCGTTCGTTTATGCTTTAGGGAAGCCATGTCCACTTTTGCAGCCGCAGAAATCAACTTCGATCTGCATTTTGATAACCCATTTGTTTATTTCGAAGGCAGACAATTCCAAGATATTAAGAGCGTTTACATTTCGTCTTTGCCACCAGATATCTGATCTTCAATTTGATCCGATTGGAAAGCGATCGCACTAATGCATCGCGATAGCTCTATAGATACAAGTGTTTCCGTAAGAAGATTGGCTTGAATGACAAGCAAGTCGCTTCCATCGGGGCGTGTCTGAAGTGCAAATGCTCCGTAGAGTAGTGTTTTATTGCTACGAAGTAACGCCATAGCATTCGATGGACTAACAATTCCACAACCCGACCAAATTTGAGTGATCGGATAGCCAGAATCATCGCGTTCTAAAAAACTAACGTGAACCTGCTGCCTACGTAGCGCACCAACCGTGACGGTCAGGATGAATTCCTCGCCGATCTCTTGCACTTCATATCCAGACTTGGCGGCTACCTGGCTTAAAATGTCTCTTGGTGAACTCTCGCCCCTTGGCGTTGGTATTGAAGATGTGTCTAGACCCAAAGTCGACGGCTTAGCAGACTGATCTTTCGCTTGTTGATCTATGGTGTATTCACGCAGATTGCCGATCGAAGCCATTCCAGCTCGGGAATCAATGGCTCGTTGAACTTCTTCGGGCGGACTGATGCTGTTGATCAACAGCTGCGTAAGTTCAAGTCCGAGTTGAGTAAATTGATCGCCCAGTTTTACACGAGCGACGGCAGAGAGTTGGCTCATCTTCGAGGGCATATCGAGTAACGGTATGTTCGAGGTAGCAAGAACTTCGCTGATCCCGCTGACAATATTGTCACGAAGGAAGTCAATAATTTCGACGGTAGTTAACTTGCCCTGCGTTCCAACGAGCGTGTTAATCAAAAGAGACGCGTCCACGACTCGATACGAGAATTTTCCGAAGCCGCGTAATCGAACAACACCAAAATCGGGATCGCGAACCATAATGGGCTGCCGCGTTCCCCAGCGTTGATCCATAAACGTTTGCATCCCGACAAAATAGACTTGAGCCTGAAACGGAGACCGCTCAAATGGTGCGGACAGGATTCTCCCAATTATCGGCAAGTTACCGGTTGTCAGAGTATGTCTACCCGGTCCGAACTGATCCATCGCGCGACCATCGCGATAAAAGACGGCGGCTTGATTCTGTTGAACAACTAGCTGTGCCCCATATTGTATCGCAGCAGATCCCGACTCAGGCACTCTCGCCACGACGGATTGGTTTGAAGAATCAAAGTAATCGATAACTTCCATTCGAAACATAGAATTCTACCGACAGGAGTAATTGAAATGTGAGATTGAAAACGACCACGTTGCGATCGCGACCAAGCAAAGTCCACGCCAAGCAACGTCCACGCCAAGCCAAGTCGCTTTAGCTTATGATCCGCATCTGTCCAGAAACGCAAATGCAAACACGACCGAACGATAAACGTGACCCGGTCAAGCTATCACGAGTTTTCGACGTATGCCACCCCCAACACGAACCAACAAAAACAATCCCGATCAAGTAACTGGTCCTCCTGGCGAATCCGCCTGGCAGTAACCCATTGATATGTTCCGCACCCACCAGGGACGCGGATCAGGCTCGCCCCGTTCCATCACAGAGGGTTGAACCTCCTCGTAGTCGAACCCGCCAAAGGTTTAGACTTTTCGTAGCAAATATCACGTCAATCGAAATGTCATCTCGCTACCGATTGTTTAACAGCCCCGGCAAATGCACAGCGTCTTATGAACAATCCGAATACCCAATCTTGCTGAAACACTCGGCGGCTATTTGAG
>JANODQ010000049.1:0-4173 GCA_031412775.1 Pirellulaceae bacterium
CAACACAGGCTGGAAGCCTATGCCACTGGTAGTTTTCGTTCTGCCGCTCGTCTTACAACAGTTTATTGCAACAATCTATTGTCGAGGGACTTCAATACTCCGTAGGAGCTGCGTTAGCTCCTGATCGACTGAGCTTCCCTCAACTTCCGCCTCGGCGCTCAGCACTACTCGGTGACGCAACGCGGGAATGGCAATCTCGACAACATCGTCGGGGACAGCAAAGTCGCGCCCTTGAAACGCAGCCAGCGTCCGAGCCCCCTGGACCAATGCGATACCGGCTCGAGGCGATGCTCCCAAGTGAAACGCAGGCCAATCTCGAGTCGCTCGAACAATTCTATTGATGTAAGAAATCAACTTGGGCTCGGTGCGGACTTCCGCGTTTTTTTGAATCATCTCTTGAATCTCTTCAGCGGATGTTACTTGAGCGACATCGTTCTGGAGCATCTGATTCAAATCGATTTGCCGGCTGTGCATTTCGAGCACCCGCGACTCCTCTTCTTCGGACGGATAGTTGACGACCGCTTTAAACATGAAGCGGTCCAACTGAGCTTCCGGAAGACTGTAGGTCCCTTCGCTTTCGATAGGATTCTGTGTTGCCATAACCAAGAAAGGTCGCGGAACAGGATGGCTAGTCCCATCAATCGTGACTCGATACTCCTGCATGATTTCCAACAGAGCAGCATGCGTCTTTGCTGGAGAACGATTGATTTCATCGGCAAGCAAAAACTGAGTAAAAACCGGCCCGGATCGAAAACGAAACTCCTGAGTCTTCATATCCAAGATCGGCGCACCGGTAATATCCGAAGGCATCAGGTCGGCCGTAAATTGAATGCGCCCAAACTGGCAACCAAGTACTTTCCCAAGCGTTCGAACAAAAAGCGTTTTCCCCAAACCCGGGACACTTTCGATCAGCAAATGCCCACCCGAAAACAGCGCCGTCAACGTTGTCAGCACAAGCTCTTCTTGACCGACAAACACCTTACCAATCTCGTGACTGATCTTTGCGTAGAGACCCGCTGCGGCGTTGATCGGCACTTCCCCTAACGTGCCCTTGGCAACTGAAAGGTTGCTCGCAGGTTCTATCCCACTACTTGATGATTCGATCATTCGGAAATTCTTTCGAAGGTTGAGCGACTTGAGCCCACGAGTTACTTGGTTCGCGTTTTACATCACGGAAATAAGACGCAATCGTTTGTAAAGCATAATTCTTATCGTTCGTTTGATGAAGTAACTGCCCAAGGGCTTGAATATGCAATCCAAAATCGGCAGTCGACTCGGTCGCAATCTTTCGTGGGCGACCGAAAATAGGAAACAAAGCCAACAGAACGACGAAACCGACGAGCAATCCTTGCATGGCAATCAGACTTAACGGCCAAACTCGCAAAAGCTCGAATCCAGAAGCGTCTTGTTTGTCCGTATCCGACCTAATCACGGTTTCATTTCGCGGCGAAAGAAATCCGATGCGACCATTGGCTGGAAGATCCGAGATCAACTTCTGAGCAATTGCACGATGACTTGGATTCGTAAGCCCCTCGTTCAAGATCATCGCCCCATTTGCCAACACATAAACCGCTCCACCAGACCAACCAGCAGAATGAATCGAAAACGTAATCGGGCGACCGTCAGCAGTCTCAATCAGCCGATCCACGCGACGTTCATTCGTTTCTCGTTTCTTTTTTCTCGTTGCTGAAGCGTACAAATCCTCCGGTTCAAAATAGCCTCGCAGCGGCACGTCCAGTTCCACCTGCTCACTCTCAGCCACCCACGACCCTTGAAATATCTCCTGCTTTTTAAGGTGCCCTTCTGGTGGTACTTCCAATGGTGCTTCTACTGGCTCCGAATCATTCATCACATATCGAAACCATTTGCAATCCTCTGCGATTCGATTTTCGTAACGCATAGCGTCGTGTGCCGTCTCCGCGAGTCCCTTTTCTTGAGCGAAAACAACTCGATCAATTGCTTTATGAGTCTTCATTGCTGCCTGCCAGTAACGAACGCTAGGTGAAAAATCACGACCGACAAAAACGAGAACGCGGTTAGGATTTTCACTTAACCAACCTTCAAACCACGCGATCTCGGCGGTCGTCGGCGTCCTAATCGACTTCGGAATAAAGACAATTGCATCCAGTTGTCGATTTCGGAGTGAAAGTCCATCCAATTGAACCGATGTCAAACCATTCTTCTCACAAAGAGCTCGAAACGCAGTCAGTCCCGCGACACTACGTTTGGCCCCGAAAGCCGACGCCTCGCCATAGAGAATGTCGCTATCCGGTCGACTGGTATCACATCCACTTCCGAATCCAATCACCAGAAAAAAACCAAGCATCAAAACCAATGGAACGGTCGTCCCCTTCAATCCACTCGTGGGCCCGGCGAATGATAATATCTTCTGGCTTTCGATCAACTCGTTTTGCTTTTTCTTCGATGTAATTGTTGCAAGAGTTTGCTTCATCGTCGAAATGTGAGTGACGCAAGCATCGAACTGAATGGGGCTCAGCGAATGGCGACCGAAAAAGACAGCTTCGAAGTATTTGACTAATTCCCGGTGCGGTTGTTGAAGCGAAGTAAATCCGTTCAACTCGCGAACGTAAACGCGGTTCGTCTTTCCGCGCTGAAGTCGTATGCAACCAGCCGCATCCAATTCAACGAGCACATGGCCATACAGATAGACTAGGGCCCGCGAGTAGTCGCCCTGGTCACGCAGACGAAGGACTTCACTCCAGAGATCTGTCTTAAGATCAAGAATAGGGAACGGCAAGTCAACGATTCGTGTTTGGTCCCGCTCTGCATTGTCCAGTTTGGACGATTTTGCTTTATGAATCATCCGGAATCCATCCGGGTTGACTCGTCGCAATACAAAGAAGACCACCCCTCCGACAAGGATGCACATCACCAGAAACAGCAATTCGCGAATCCATGGGATATCGCAAAACGTCCCCCAAGCCTCCAACATGCCTCCAAAAAAATCGCCGAAAAAGGTCCACGAATCCCAAAAATTCGTTGGTGTTGTTTGAATCTTATTGACAATTCGATCGTGGCGATTGGCAACCATCTTCCCCGGCTCGGTTATGACACCCGAATCGGGAAAAACAAGTCGATCAGAATCATAATCGTACCATGACGCGTCCGTCGAATAACGCATCGCCTCCCGCGAATCGTCGGCTGACGTCGAATCTCCATAACAGACAGTTGCACTTAATCCAATTGCAACCCAGAAACTGCAGGTTGTCATCCAAATAAGATTCTGCAAGATTCTCAGTCGCTTGTTTGTTGGAACTTTCATTGCATTGCCTCACGAATTCGATCCCCCTCGGCTCGTAAACGTAATTCAAGCTCCCAGCCTTCTAATCGAGTGCGAGTATCAAGATAGGACAGAAACCGAACAACCGTCGACCATATCGCGACGATCCATAGCGTCAATGGAAATAGAAAGTAATCCATCCACCGATCCCATATCGGCGAATCAAACAAAATGCTGGCACAAAATAGCCACCCGAACGATAACGAAACAATTAAAAATAAAGCTACGACCGAGGTCGCAATCGATCTTCGCAGCAGCTCTCCCGAAAAAGGACCGTGAAGCCATTTACTACGCTTCCTATAAACCACATCCTGAGAAGTCGATTTGCCCGATTTATTTCGCAAAGGCGAACGCTCCAAGATAAGCATCTCAGGAGCAAACGGACGAAAAGCTCGGACGCAAACAATACTCCCCAGAATCAGTACACCATACACAAAAAACTCGAACCCAAGCGGAACTCGATTTAAGGAACTTGCCGTCAGAGGAATCAAACAACCAAGTATCCCTAAACGAACAACGCCCAATACCCAGAAAATCCCCCAGAATGATTGCCTCGCCGTTTGCTTGAAATCCGCAACACTCGGATAAGTGAAAAAGACCGATTGGCCTAAAAAGAATGTCACTCCCAACATGGCCAACGGAGCTTCAAGAAACACCATCGACGACATCCACAAAACATATCGAATTTGAAGTACCTGAGGATCGATCACGTTATAGTCGTATACAACCATCGATTCAAAATCGGTCAATCTTGCAAGACAAATTGCGTTGAGAATAGCGAACGGCAGTACACCCAAAACCGCCCAGCGAAGCAGCGAGCGCCAGTAGATTCGAACAACCGCGAAACTAAGGTCGATGGTGTCCGCAAAGCT
>JANODQ010000050.1:0-17421 GCA_031412775.1 Pirellulaceae bacterium
ACCTCAGCGAGAAACCTGCTGGATTCCAAGCTTTTTAGCCATCTGTGGCCCATTTTGGGGACAGTAAAAAAATACTTTTGGGACATCGTTCGGACAAATTGCATAGTTAGTACTGGAAGAGGTAATCGAGTTTCTTTTTCACTCGAAGAGGTTTTCCAAATGTCGGACAACTTGCAAGAGACGATTTGCGAAAATCCAAAGGCACCCGTTAAGGCATCGGGAGATGCTGGGAGCGTCGAGCAGCATAAGCTCATGGAGCAAATCGCTGCGAATAGCCTGGGTTGGTCTCTCTTGAGCGAAAAAATCGCCTCTGTTTTGCGTTTGAAAGGAGTCTGGCTCCTGCAATTTTTCGTTTAGGTTAGGAAACTGACCGCTGCAGCATGCAAAGACATTCTGGGATTTTGTGACGAGTTTGCGACAGGTGGGGTGAAATTTGTGGCTTTGGTTACCACGCGACGTCAGTTTGCGACAGCTAGGTAGCAAACGCATCGATCATTCGGCGAAAATAATGCCTCACCGTCGGCTAACGTATTTTTATTCACGTTGGCACTTCTGCACTTCTTAACCGGGGTTTTTCTTAGCCGTTTTGCAATCGGTCCTGTCGATCCAGTTCTTCTTCGTAGGCCAAGTCGATCATGTTTAGGACTGAATCAACGTCGGCTGCCTTCGTTGGAAATTTGAATTTGCCGGTCAGCTTCAGATCGGTGGATAGTTCACTCTTTTCGTGCCGTTCCCACATCTCTTCTGCGTAGTGAGTGTCCGCGAGCTCTGGAGCGTACTGTGCGTAGTATTGGGTGATATTACGAACGTCACGCTGTAACATTGATTTCGCGTTATTGTTTCCCGCTGCATTAACGACTTGCGGGAAGTCGATGATGACGGGTCCCCGTTCATCTTGCAGGACATTGAATTCAGAAAGATCGCCGTGAATCAATCCGACACACAACATTCGCAGCACATAGTTCATGACAGTGGCGTGATCTTTCACCGCTTGGCCGGCCGACAGGTTGATGTCATTCAGCCTTGGTGCCACACCGCCGTTTCCATCGGTGATCAGTTCCATCAACAGCACCCCATCGAACAAACCATATGCCTTGGGGACTCGGACACCGGCATCGGCAAGTTTGTATAACGCGTCTACTTCGGCCCGTTGCCAAACGACTTCCTGTTCGTCCCTGCCAAACTTAGAACGATTGTCGATCGCCCTTTGTCGGCGGCTGTTCCGAATACTGCGGCCCTCTTGGTACTGCACCGCGTTCTTGAAGCTGCGATTGACCACATCTTTGTACACCTTGGCACAGCGAGTTTCATCGCCACAGCGCACAAGGAAAACTTGTGCCTCCTTGCCGCTCATCAAGGTGCTTAAGACTTCGTCGACCAGCCCGTCTTCGATTAGGGATTTAATACGCTCAGGGACTTTCAAGATGGTGCCTAATCGGAAGCAGGGCAGCTTTCGCATGAAATGATGGGTGGATAACCAGGAGACAGCTTCCCTGACGGAAGACAACATCTCTGAGGCAACACGGTGTTGCACGCATAAAGTAGCATCATGTCGCAATTGTCGCAAAGAGGCTTTGATGGGTCAGGTGAAGAGATCGGAAACGATAATGTTATGCGGCATAAGCTCACGCAATCTCGCGACACCTTGTTTTGAGGCACTAGTAAAGGTGACATTTATCCAAGGAACTTGAACGAAACGTGAGATTCTCGCTAATGTTCGATCGTTGTATTGATCACCTCGCATGTACATCCGAACAATCTCGCCTTCGTCGTCTGTTTCAACGAATATACTAGTCTCGGAAAGTTTGTGTATGTCGTCTGATGGATTCGTGGATACGCAGATTTTAGGAACGCAGGGAATTCCGCAATGCGGACACACCACGTCACCCAACGGTTCGGCGGTTGCCACAAGCACTCCTTTGCCACGTACTTTACAGCGATAAGGGAAGCCCTCAGACGCGCGAGTAGCAGACGACATGCTCAGGTTTCCTCGAAAGCTTCATGTGTCTTAGCATAGTGCCTGCGAGTGGTGGACTTAATGAGAGCGGATCATAAATCATCACCAGCAAAGGAGCGGACGGCCAAAGATGATCGTGATCATCTAATTTTAAAATTGTCGCCGTTCAAACTCATTCGAACCAAGACTATGATATTGGACTCCAGTCACTTGAACTGCACAACTTGAATGGGTAACCCCAGTGTTAAACTGACTCAGTATTCATAGTTGATCACGATAAGAAGAAGACCTCCAATCTCGACGACTAGAGGCCTTTTTTCAATCGACAACATTTGATGAAATCGTCGAATTCGCTACCAGACTAGTTGGTAACGGTTTTGGACTCTAGTGACTCGGATGCGTCGGCGGCCATCGCAATGACAGCAGCTTTGTATTTGGCTCGAGCTAAGTTAAGCCGCGCGGTCATGTCGCAAGTCGTCTCTTCTTCTCCAGCGATCACAAATTTCCTCGCAGTGCCAGCGGCAGTCGCGAGCGAAGCGGCTTGCGTTGGGCACGAGCACTCTTCTGCACCAACTTTATAAGTCATCGTGACCTTGCTCATAGCTGCCTTGACTTTGGATGCGATCTCACCCGCTTTGACCGCGCAACCACAAGTTTCGCCAGCGATGGACGTGTTACCAGAAACAGAGCAGGTGTGGGGTGTTGCAAAATCACTGACGAATTTCTCGGTATGAGCAACAAGAGCAACAAATGCTTTGTCCTCGCTATCGAACTTTTCATCTTCGACAACAAAGGCTACTGGCTTTTTAAGCTCTTCTGATTTGACTTTTGCCATCTCGCTGCAACAGAGGGACTCATCGCCAACAGCGAACGTCATCTTGGGAAGCTTCGCCAAAGCAGTTGAAATAGCGCAAGTAGACTCACCACCCGCTTTGGAACCCGATGGGCAGGATTTCGCACAGGCAGCCGGTTCATTGGTACTTACCGCATCACCTTCGATAGCGGAAACAGTGCCCACGCTAGCGATCAACAGTGCAACGACGCTCATCTTTAGGAACTTCATTAATCGATCTCCATTTGGAAAAAATACTTTTGACTCAGACACTTCACCTGAGGCGGCTGAAAACTTGAACAAACCAAGTAATCTCTAAAGTTATTTGGCCGAAAACAGTGTAGAGGATTGTAAAGGCAAAAACCTAGGGCAAAGCGACCCACTGATTTCAATTCGCGAGAAATTAGTAATCTTCCTCCGTAGCCGAGCGTGTGCAGCCAAGAGTGCGGTTTGATGTCCCTGGAAAGCATCCCGCTGGCTGTTGTGCGGTGCACGCGGGATCAACGCGAGCTTGGTCGAGCTAGGGCAATCGCTCCCATGGGATACAGTGGTTGGAAATCGGGAAGGCCGAATTGAACCAAGAGCCAACAAGCGACGCCCCAAAGTACTTAAACTCATGACGGTCCCGCGTGCGACCTACCAGGCTCAAATGATGATCGCCGCGTGAGCCCTAAGTCCTTTGATACCAACCGGCAGTGCCATTCATTCCAGGGACCCGTCTGCACTGCAGTTGGCCCAAATTGCTCAGGAGCTGCGGAGAAGTCCTGAATTTTTCTTCCAGCAGGGAGCGCCTGAACCTGAGATCGTGCTTTGGCGAGAATGTCCAGCCGACGGTTCTGCATCATCGGTTCAAGTGCAACTCATTCAGTTGGCAGAGCAGTTTCATCGTTTAAAACAACTTTGCGGCAATCCGGAACTGCCACAGTTTGAGTTCGCGACTGGTTCCGCCGAAAGCTTTACATTCGCCAAAGCAGAAGTTCTGGCTCACACATTCCGCAATCGATACGCCCTTGGAGAGCGCCCTGGACAGATTCTTCTGCGGGTGCTTGAGGATTTTGCTCTTCCTGCCACGCCTTTCCCAAGGAAAATCAGAGATCTCCGAAAAGTCTCTCCGCAGAATCACGATGCTCGACGATTGGGACGAGCAACGAAAAGCTTGGGCGTAATTGGTATGTGTAGTGATTGGCAAATGTTCTATTTACTAAGCAGGATGCACTATCGAGCGATTGCTTACACATCGAATGGAACGGTAAATGCGGTTCGTTACAAGGTAACAGAGGCGACAAAATTTCTTGAACGCCGAATGAAAAAATTCTCATAAGGAATACCGATATGACTACCAGTCAAACCAAAGATAAAAGCATCATTAAGGATCGCTTACATGAAGACCCTTTGACCGGTGAACCCGGCTCGCATCCGGTCGGAACGGGATTCGGAGCGGCCCTTGGAGGCGCTGCTGCTGGTGCCGCAGCTGGTGCTTTGGGCGGCCCAGTGGGAGCCGTACTTGGTACGATTGTTGGGGGCGTTACGGGCGGGCTCGCCGGCAAATCGATCGCAGAAAACATCGATCCAACTATGGAAACCACCTACTGGCGCGGTCAATATGTGACTCGTCCTTATTATTCGCCGGAATATACTTTCGAAGAATACGAACCAGCGTATCGAGCCGGATGGGAAGCCTTTGACCATAGCACCCCGGTGGCTTTCAGCGAGCGCGAAAAGCTCGCACAACAAAGCTGGGAAAACGAGGGTGGCTCGCAGCAAATGACCTGGGACGAAGCCCGTTCGGCTGCAGAAGATGCCTACGATAGAGTCTACAAACACCATCCACGATAAGTAGTCCCTATCACCAAATCAATGCAAAATTTGAGTTCATTCACACTCGAATTTGAACTCAATACGCTGAGCCTTAGGCGTTAGCCGATCCCGCCGGCATTTTTTATCCAAAGATCGGCTAGTGCCTTAACGAACACTCACTCCAAATCGCGTTGCGACTTGGTTGCCCATCGCTCGGTCTGCGCGACGATTCGTCACTCAGCCTCCAAGCTTTCCATCAACTCGATTTCTCAACTCGATTTCTCAACAACGATCGGCTCGGGCAGGCGAACCGTTCCAGTCAGTAGATCTTCCTGACGAAGTAAATCTAATGTCCCCTGTAAGGCTGTTTCTATTTTCGGAAGAAGTTCTTTCAATAACGGGGTCCAGGCTTCGTGCTCAACCATCTCGAGAGCTTGCTGGGCCAAGGACAACAGCGGCTGAGCTGAAAATTGTTCAGCCAGACCGGCAAACGCACGCACTTCATTTGCCGTATCGATCACTCGACCTTCGCTTAGCGAATTCTTAATTTGAGAGCAAAACTTAACAGCATCCTCTTGAAAAGTTTTCGCAAGTTCCGATCTCTGCTGAAGCTTGGAATCAATGCCTTCTGGAGTCTCAGGTATGGCAACTTCTATCTCCGCGGAAGTAATTTCTTGGGTGTTCATAATGTACTCCTAGCTCTACTGGGATATGAGATCGCGTTATAAAGGGATTCTTCCGCATGTGCTGTACCATTTGACGAGTTGCTGATCGCCCTCGTTGTTCGAAGTGCGGCATAATAGTTGCTGTCAATGGGAACACCACGGTCTGTACGGGAATACATTGGTTCATTGTAAGGAGCTGAAATGATGAACCTGCTTACCAAAACTTCGACGTGAAACTACTACTCCAAAAACAATCTTTGGAATGATGCGAGCGATGGTATACGACCGATGTGGCGACGCCAATGTTATTCATGCAGCTAATCTTCCTATCCCCCCGCTATCGCTGAGATTGCCGGCCGACTGCGGCGGCAAGGCGGGATACCAACAGACATTAAGGAGAAATGATGAGTAAAGCTCTGCGAGGACTAGTTGCGGGATTCGGTGCGTGGAAGCTGGGTGGCGGGTGTCTGTCCACCATCCTCATCTTCATCGTGCTGTGGTTGTTGCTGGGAAACTTCAATATCTTCCAGTAGTGGGCTCAAAGCCGCAGCGGCATGGGCGGACGGAGGGGCATGGATGCATCGGGTCCGCACATGATGAAATAATAGCAACATGTTGCGAGACCTTATGGCTGAAGTTTGGAAGCGGAACTGTGAAGGATTGAAAGGATGCATATCCAATCCAGAAACACGTGAATAAATTTCGGCGATTCGGCGTGTCAAACGCGTGTCAATCCGGTACGAGTGGGTGGACGGTTATCTCCCTGTTTGACGAGTTCTATTCCTTGTCCTTCTTAATTGCATCCGCGACGACTTGAAAGAAACGCTGCCAGTACTCGTTGTCCAGTTGATGAAACTGCTTCCTAGCTTGGACAATGACCAGTTGCTGATTGGGATCAACGACCAAGATGCAACCGGAAAAGGATCCGTGCCCGAATGTGTTCTCGCTAAACAATAGATCGCCAGGCTCCGCGAGTTTCGTGGATTCCCCTTGGCGGCGATGGCGAATGTGGTGCAAACCCAGTCCATGCTCGCCGGCTACGGTGGGCTCGCCGGTCGTCTTGGGGCGCATCTCTTTGAAAGTTTCTGGCGAAAGGAATTGGTACTGACCATAGCTGCCGCGATTCGCTAGCAACTGTCCGATGACAGCTAGTTCCATAGCAGTGAACTCGCCATCGGAGCTGGCATTTCGCATGATAATGTCCTGAAACCCCAACGGTGCAAAGAGATGTTCATGGTAAATTCTCGCCGCACACTTGCCGGTCTTGATCTCCATCGCTTTAGCAGCCAGTTCAAAACCGAGACCACAGTATTCGTGCTTCTTTCCCGGTTCGTTCACGTCGAGACCATTGAGCACGATATTTTCAAGGTGAGGATTGAACATCCCACCCCATTCGCCATGCCCGCTTAACCCGCTGGTATGGTTCAGCAGTTGGCGAAAGGTCGGAATATAGGTTGCGTTGGCAGGATAGTCGGGAAAGACTCGATCCAGCGTCCAGTCCAGTTCGATCAAGCCTTGATCGACCAATTGGTTGAACATTATAGCCGTCACTGTCTTGGTGATCGATGCGACCCAACAGCGGTAATCCAAACCGATCGATTTACCGTTCGAATCGGTTCCAAACGACGCATGTGTAATGATGACTCCATTCTTAGCTACCAAGGTTACAAATGGTTCCTTGGTGGCTTCGGCCCACTCCTTACAAAACGCGTCGATGGTCGACTTGGCGTGCTCCGGTAACCCAGATGCTTCCGCGGAACCGGGGCGAATCATCGGTGCTAGATTCGAACTTTTTCGGGGAAGATTCACCGGCTTTCGGGGAGCGTCGACTGCCATCAACTTAAGCTTTAAATTGAGGTGATGTTGTGCATTCATTGCCGCTGTCCATTCGGGGAACTTCTTGGGGCGACCAAGCTCTGGCGACTCTACTATGCCGGCGACCAAAATCGCACCCTGTTCGTGATCCATGAGCGACTTCACCAAGAAATCTTTCGAACTCCGATCGAATTCCGCTTGATGTTCTTTCCATGCAGCAGGAGCGTCCGTTCCAGGGAAGTTGGGCAAGAGAACGGTTAGGTCAGGTATGAAAACTTTCGAGCCATCCAGCTTAGGCTGCATAGCGAAGAACGTGAGGGCACGACGGAACGGCGTTTTATTCGGAGATGTTCCTTCTAGCAGAGCAATCCATCGTCCTCCCTTATTTGGAAGCTTGGCTTCTTCAAGGTTAGAATCGAACCAGCGGATGACAAACCCTGGAGCAAATCCGAATTTGCTGGCGGCTTCGGCATCCCTCCAAACAACCTTTGGGGGCAACTCTAACGGGAAGATCCAACTACCTTGCCGCGAGGTGAACAGCTCCAGCGATTGAAACTCTTTGCGGGCTGCTCGCTGTACTTCGATTAAACTTTGTGCTTCTTGAGCCTCCGCAATGAGATGAACCCAAGTCGCGAGAGAGGCAATCAGGACACTAACTCTAAGGAGAATTTTCGGCATTTTGGGTAGTAACGGAAGAGGATTGGGCTCACGTGTCATGGCTCAGTATTCTAGCGACATTGTCTTTACTCCATCCGTGAAGAGGATTCGAACCAAGATCACCGTCAATCGAGGTCTCCTCCGAAAGAAAGGCGTCTCGCTTCTTTACCGTTCTATCTGTTAGCTGCGTTGATGGGGCCAACGTATCCTCGAGCGACCACGACGTCATCAAACCACACTCGATTCAGATGCCCTGCCGTACCCTTGGTGATGTAGGTGTAAAGCCAAACATAATTAATGTTGAGCTTCCTATCAGTTCGAAAGCGAAAGCCTTCAAATGGATCAACATCTTAAGCTTTTACCTGCTGCTTAGCTCCTTTAGGTCTTCACTTGACGCGGTGCAGCTTCATCTCATGAAGTTCCGAAAGCCATGCGTTTCCACATAGCATTCGCACCTCAGTAAGTCCTTTCGATCACCCTCGTCGTCAAGTCGGTTAGTACTACTGATAATTCCACACTATCACGATTGAAAGCGTATTCCAAGTGTAGTCACAAATCGACCAAGCATCTCTGATCGTGGTGTGACATCGCCGACTTTTTATGTTGGTGTGACAAAAGATTCGAGCGAGATATTTATCGCTCGACATGACTCACGGGAAAAAGAAGGACCGGCTGGATGATTCGCTCGAAGTGGCGAGAGTAAGTAACAGAGCCGCGTCCTTTGTTCGTTTACTCTGAGGTACAAGGGTTTTTATGCGTCGTACTTACTGTCTGGAACAATCGCAACAGTTTGACAGGATTTTACCAATGCTTTGGCAAACCTCAACTAGTATGAGCAGATCAGTTTTTCAATTTCGTCATGAGGTTTGCCCGGATACGCAACTATCTTGAAAAGTCAGGATTCGGAAACTTTAGAAATTTCCATTGCTTCAGAACTCCAGCAGTCGCACAGGCGTGAATTTCGAATTATCTTCAGAGGTGTACTTTCTACTTTCTCCTCAGTTTTCACCATATATGCAGCTTGAACCAGCCCTTTGCACGAACTGTGGCGTCGATGATTGTATTCCTGTCGCAGTTGGCGAAGATTTTGAATACGCAACGACCGATCTTGATTTTATGGCGGTGAAGTGCCGACGTTGTTCCCTAGTCTATCTTAATCCGCGTCCAGATTCGCAAAGCATTGCTGACGCGTATCCTTCACATTATCACGCATTTCAGTTTAAGAAAAAGGGCTTCGGGTTCATCTATCAAGTTCGCGAGCGTCTAGAGGCAAAACGTCTCATGAAATGGTGTCGTCACCTGCCGGAGAATGCGAGAGTACTAGACTTCGGTTGTGGTGATGGTTTTCATATCGACATACTGAAAAGGTACGGTAAGCGTACTTGGAATGTAGAAGGAATTGACTGCGATCCGCGCGCGGTCGCTGGCGGAAAACTTCGGGGTTTAACTATTCACCAAGGATGGATAGAGGAGGTGCCTTTACCAGAAAACGAATACGACTTTATCCTCATGATTATGACAATCGAGCACCTTTCTGATCCTGCGCAAAGTCTTCAAAAAGTGTGTTCGTTGCTTCGCCCCGGTGGACGCGTAGTTATCGTTACAGACAATACGCACTCTCCTGATTTTTGGATCTTTGGAAACAGGCACTGGGGGGGCTATCATTTTCCGCGGCATCTGTATTTATTCGACAGGAAGAACCTTGATTTGATTTGTCGAAAATCAGGTCTCACGACTATCTCAATTAAAACAGCTGTCAGCCCAGTAAACTGGACGTATTCAATTCGGAATTGGATTCAAGATTGGAAAGGTCCTAAATGGCTTTCCGAGTTTTTTTCACTGGAGTCTCCCATTGCTTTAGCGGCTTTCACTTTACTGGATATACCTCTAAATTGGTTCGGCCTTGGCGCTATTCTTCATGCTGTCGCGGAACGAGTAACTGATGATCCAGAGGAGCAAAAGTGCTAACGCCGACTAAAGAACGACCTGTCGCAATACTCGGAGGTGGAATCGCTGGTCTTACTGCCGCATGCCATCTTCGACATCACGGGGTACCGTTTGTGCTGTTCGAAGGATCGCCTGCAATAGCAGGGCTAATGAAGAGCGATCGAGATGAAGAAGGTTTTACTTATGATAGCGGAGTTCATTTCCTTACCAATCGATTGGCGGCCGCAGTCGGTATTTCGAAGTTGTGTCGGCCAATGCATCGATACGGGGAAACCGTTTACGTACGAGGCAAGATGTTTTCTTATCCTTTGGGATTGATGTTATCTCCACGATATTTAGGTAGCGCAATCCAGGCAAAGTTTTCAGGCATAGCGAAAAAGTCGGCTCAAACTGCGCGCGAACATTATTGCAAGTCTTACGGTCGATCGCTTGCCGAAGAAATTGCTTTACCTTTGACGGAAGCTTGGTCCGGATTCAACGGAGATGAAATCGCGTCTTCGGTCGGACAAAAGTTCACCACGAGTCTGCCTCGAATGTTGATGCTCCGTACTGCTGCAAAGATGACCAATCGCGTAATTGGAATTGGTTATGCAACTGCCATTACAGAATCGACTAACTCATGGCACGTTTACCCAGAAGGCGGCGTAGCGAACGTATGCCACGCTCAAGCTAGCAAAGTAAAAGATAGTATTCTCTTGAATACAAAAGTGACTGATATTTTTGTCAAAAATAATCGAGTGGTAAGCGTGAAGGCAGGCAACCAAGAAATCCCGGTTTCGGCCGTAATATCGACAGCTCCGGTTCATGCGTTGGCGGGCATTGTAAGAGGGACCGACAAGTTGGATTATTTGAAAAGGTTCAAATATCGAGCAATGATTTTTGTTAACCTCAAAATCGAAGGTGCGTCGGGACTGACTGACGTCGTCACATGGGTTCCAGAGGAGCGATACCGCTTTTTCCGCGTTAGCGATATTGGGCTTGGCTTACCATGGCTCGTGCCGGAGGGAAAAGCCCAGATCACTTGCGACATTGGTTGCTCAGTCGGTGATGATTACTGGAATAGTTCTGACGAACAGCTAATAGAATTGTGTAAAGCAGAGATGGAAATGATCGTTCCCGGTTTTGCAAATCGCTGCTTTGGGGGCAGAGTAGTTCGCGTGCCATTGGCGTACCCTATTTACAAATTAGAGTATGAGCAAGATCGCTGTCGTTTTCAGAAGGGAACAGAAATAAACGGTCTCATCAGCGTTGGTCGTAATGGCGAATTCTCGCATATACTGATGGAAGATGTTTTCTGGCGGACTAGATGGAAAGTTTCCCAATTACTAAATTACGCTCGTTCTGAAGTCTAAAATTGCTTCATAAGCAATGATGTATTGCTTTAGTTGAGCTCGATTTTATTTTGGTGTTCCGAGTAATGAAGGAAATTTTCCTACACCGCCTGTGCTTGCAAAAATTATTTCTCAATTAAAAAAGCCGGATTGGTTTACGGCTTGGAATGCAGAGATTTAACTCCAGACTCACATTTTAATTTGAAGTTTGCGTCTCAACATGCAGCGTCGCAAAAGAGGACTTTTACTTGCTCTTCTAAAAAAATTGCGGTGTTGCGTCTCATCTCCCAACCTCGTGTCTTCCCCATCAGATCTTGCTAATACGCATTTTTCGAGCTAGTCTTATGAGATGCAAACACGGTTGTTAGTGTTACTCCTTATGCCACTCTTTGTAGTGGGCAATTCTCTTGCCCACTCACACAGTACGGCTACGCACCAATCTCCAACAGAGGGTCGTGTTCATTTCCACGTCGGAAGTGCTCCAGAGCTCGTGCACCATCATCGTGATCCACATGATCACGCCAATCACGATCATCATGGGCACGATCATCATGGGCACGATCACCATGGGCACGATCACCATGGGCACGACCACGAGGGTGACGACCACGAAAGTGACGAGCCTGAATCGGCACCTGTCGAACATGATTCAGATGCTGTTTACGTTGTTGCTGCTGATTTCGTGTTCACCGCTTTCGATCGCATTTCCATCGAAATCGACTCGCATACTTTTGTCGCAACCGTGATCTGTTTACTAACGGATTTTCGCCCGTCGTTGCTGCGCGATCGACCGCCACTTGCGACAACTACTCCGCTACCGCTCTATCTGCTTTATGCTGCGCTAAGGCTTTGATGCGACCCGACTGAGAGCAACTGCTTTCAATCGATGCGTCTCATCATATCTGGCCTATACCTTACCTGCTGCACAGCTCCTTCAAATCGTCACTTGACGCAGTGTAGCTTCATATTATGAAGTTTCGAAAGCCATGCGTTTCCACATAGCGTTCGCACCTACGTGCGTCCTTTCAATCATTTTTCTGTTCCAAGTCGTCGGCTGCACTTCGCGAGAATCTGCTACTGGGCCTGTCTCGCAAGCTTCACCAGAGGCTGCGGGAAAACCAGAGTTGCAGATTCTTGAGCTTGGCCAACAGGCGCGAAAAAATCTGAATCTTGTCGTCAAGCCGGTTCGACCTACCGACTACTCGCGCACGATCACGATTCCAGGTGTTGTCGCGGATCGACCAGGTATCTCCGATCGAGGTGTGACGTCGCCGGCTGTGGGTGTGGTCTCCGAAATCCATGCGTATCCTGGCGATACCGTGCGACCGGGGCAACGCTTGGTAACGTTGCGACTCTTCAGCGAATACTTGCAAGCCACCCAAACGCAACTCTTCAAAGCATCGCAAGAAGCCAAGCTAGTCCAAGAACAAATCGACCGGCTGAACGTGGCATCTAATTCAGGGGCAATATCAGGTTCGCGATTAATCGAACAACGAAATGAACTGCAACGCCAGCAAACGCTGATTCAGGCTTCCAAGCAAGAACTTCTCAATCGCGGTTTGAATCCAGAACAAATAGCGTTGGTGGAAGAGGGCAGTTTTATATCCACCATCGAAGTGTCCGCCCCGCCAGCTCGACCTCATGAAACCGTGCTCGATGGTCTCGTAAAGCCAGACGTACAAACCGTGGGATACAAAGCTACGGATGACATTGCTTATGAACTGCATGCGCTAGGTGTCGAACTCGGGCAGACAGTTCAAGCCGGTGACTTGCTCGCCAACTTAGCTAATCATCAGTCCCTCTATGTCGTCGGACATGCATTCAAACGTGAGGCTGGCTTGCTCGAAAAGGCAACGCAAAACAAAGCTCCGCTACGAATCGAATTCGCCGAGGAATCCTCGGAATTTTGGCCTACCAGTGAGCAGCAGTTCCAAATTCGCCATCTCGCAAACACGATCGATGAAGCTACGCGAACCCTCGACTTCTTTGTGCCGCTGATCAACCAGTCTCGGAGTTACCAGCAAGATGGAAAGACTTTCTTGGTTTGGAGGTTCCGGCCTGGTCAGCGCACTCGAATCGAAGTGCCTATCGAGAAGTTCGCCAATGTGTTTGTGCTACCCTCCGAAGCAGTAGTTCGAGAAGGGCCTAACGCATACGTATACCAACAGAATGGAGACTTATTCAATCAGCTCTCAGTTCACATCCTCTACGAAGATCGCGATCATGTGATTTTAGCTAACGATCAAAGCATCACCTCGGGGACCTTCTTGGCTCAAAACGCAGCGGCCTCGCTAAGAAGAGTGCTTAAAGCCCAATCCGCTAGCGGCGAGCAACCTGGTCTGCATGTTCATGCCGACGGAACAACCCACGCGGCACACTAGGGAGAACTCAGATGCTCGATTCCATTATCCGATTGTCATTGCGTTATCGCTCACTGGTTCTCGCTTCCAGTCTCGTGGTGCTTGTGTACGGATCGTACCTCACGACCACCATGTCGATTGATGTGTTCCCGGACTTGGACCGTCCTCGCGTCGTTATCATCACCGAAGCTCCCGGCCTTGCCACAGAGGAAGTCGAAACGCTGGTCACACAGCCGATCGAGATCGCTTTGATGGGCGCAAATGGCGTGCAAGCAGTGCGCAGCCAAACGACGGCCGGCCTCAATGTCCTGTACATCGAGTTCGGTTGGTCAACAGACATACGCGCCGCTCGTCAAACCGTGAGTGAGCGTCTGATCACGCTCGAAGGGATTCTGCCCGCAGGTCTCACGCCACAAATGACACCACCTTCGTCCATCATGGGACAAATCGTGGTTGCCGGCATCTACCGACAAGCAGGCCCAGGCGGCGGAAGCCTTGCGCCGGTTGGACAAACCAAGCTGATGGCTGAATTGATTTTGGAAAAGGGGTCTGACCCCGATAGCCGGAACGGCCCTGGCGGTGCTTCGCAATATCGGGGTCTGACCCCTTTTCCAGCTCAGCCATCCATAAAGCTTTGGCGTGCTGCCGATCGCCGCAAACCGGAGTCATGGGAATCGGTCCCCTTTGAGTTTGTCGAGCCACTATCCAAACAAGGGGAAGACTCAATTCGCTATCGTGCTACGGTGAAGCTCAAGTCTGGTAATCATGACATCCAGTTTGAATCCGAAGCCAAGCAGTTGCTGGAGCTGCGTACCATCGCCGACTGGGTGATTCGGCCTCGACTGTTGAAAGTAAGCGGAGTCGCCGAAGTCTTCATGCAAGGGGGTGACCGTAAGCAATACCAAGTGTTGCTTGATCCAACGGCGCTTCTCGAATACGACGTGACGGTACAAGATGTCGAGCGAGCTCTCAGCGAGAGCAATATCAATGCGAGCGGCGGCTTTGCCATCAAGGGTGAGTCGGAACGTCCTATTCGAATACTTGGGAGGCTTGGAACTGGTGGTCGCAGTGTGATTTCCGATCTACTCAAGATTCCAGTCGCGAAGTCATCTAAACGCAGCATTCTGCTTGAACAAGTTGCGTCAGTTGTTGAAGGACCTGAACTGAAGCGTGGGGATGGTAGCGTCAACGGTCAAAGCGGCATTGTCTTTACCGTAGTGAAGCAACCGCATGTCGACACCCGCAAATTGACTGACAGTGCAGCGATTGCTTTCGCCGAGGTTGAAGCCTCATTGCCAGCTGACATTATTATCAACTCCGAGCTCTTCAGACTGAAGAACTTCATCGATCGCGGAGTCTTCAACGTCGCCGAAGCACTGGCCATTGGCGCGACACTAGTGGTCATAGTCTTGTTTCTATTCTTGCTGAATTTCAGAACGACATTTATCACGCTAACCGCGATCCCCATGTCGCTGGTCATGACTACTTTGGTCTTTCGTTTTATTGGATGGATCAGCGGAAGCGAACTTTCGATCAACGTGATGACGCTTGGCGGGATCGCAGTCGCGATGGGCGAACTAGTCGATGACGCCATCGTTGACGTCGAGAATATTTTTCGCCGATTGAAAGAGAACAATCAACGCGAGCAGCCTCTACCTGCAATCGACGTTGTTTACCATGCGAGCAAGGAGATTCGAAGTTCGATTCTCTTTGGTACGATTGTGGTCATCCTTGTCTTCCTGCCCCTGTTTGCACTTTCGGGTGTTGAAGGAAGATTGTTTACGCCTCTGGGCTTCGCCTACATCGTCTCGATCTTGTCGTCATTTGTGGTTTCGCTCACGGTGACACCGGTTCTCTCGTACTACCTGCTTCCCACGTCCAAAGCAACGCATTCCGAGCAAGACGGTCCCGTGCTGCGTGCTCTGAAGTGGATGGTAAGTCCGTTGATTCGAATCAGCATGCGAGTGCCAACTTTATTGTTGATCGCTACCTGGACAATCGTGGCAATCGCCGGTTGGCAACTCGCGCAGCTTGGACGCAATTTCCTGCCTGCGTTCGATGAAGGGAGTGTTCAAGTCAATGTCACGCTTCCACCAGGCTCTTCGCTGCAGGCATCGAATCAAGTGTCTACAAACATCGATGGCGTTTTCAAATCGATGCAAAAAAGTTCGACGAACCCCGATGGGGCGATCTTGAACTTCGTGCGGCGTACGGGACGCGCTCAGATGGACGAGCATGCTTCGCCGGTAAACTTTGGCGAGTACATCCTCAGTATGAATCCCGAGGCTGAGCATATTCGTGAAAAGATGATCGCTAACTTGCGTGAACGAATTGGCAAGGAAGTCCCCGGAGTGGACATCGAGGTGGAGCAGCCGCTGGCGCACTTGATCAGCCATATGGTTTCGGGTGTTTATGCCCAGATCGCGATCAAGATCCACGGCGACGACTTAGATACTCTACTGACTCTTGCCGATCAAGTGAAATCGTCGATCGCCAGCGTTCCAGGAGTGACTCCGCCAATCGTCGAACCCGTTCAGATGACGCCCGAGTTACACATTCAACTTCGAGGCGATGATCTCGCGATGCATGGGCTCACCAGACAATATGTTGCATCGGTCCTTCAGACCGCTCTTCAGGGCCAGGTTGTCTCTGAAGTACTTGAGGGTCAACGACGTTTCGATTTGCTCGTGCGACTCGAAGAAGCCTATCGAGCCGATTATCCAAACTTAGGACGTCTGCGAATTGATCTTCCGCACCAAGACGGTGAAAAAGAACGTGGTCAAATCGAACTTCGTGAAGTCGCGACAATCTCCGAGGGTGTTGGTCCAAACTCGGTCAATCGGGAGAACGCACGTCGGCGAATCGTTATTCGCTGTAACACTGAGGGTCGGGACTTAGCGAGCGCGGTCACCGAAATCCGGCAACGCGTTGATTCGCAAGTGACGATGCCCGTCGGTTACTATGTCGAGTATGGTGGACAGTTTGAAAGTCAACAAAACGCGACACAATTGATCGGAATCCTGGCAGGGCTTTCCGTCGTCGGGATGTTCGGTGTTCTGCTGATCTTGTTTCCGTCGGTACGCATCGTTTTGCAAATACTTAATGCACTTCCAACCGCATTCATCGGTGGTGTGTTTGCGTTGGTCATTACCCAGCAAACGCTCACAGTTGCAAGTCTCGTGGGCTTCATCTCGTTGGGCGGCATCGCGGTTCGGAATGGTATTCTGCTTGTGACTCACTACTTCCATCTCATGTAGGAAGAAGGGGAAGATTTTTCACAAGCGATGATTGTACGGGGCAGCCTTGAGAGATTGGCTCCCGTATTGATGACGGCCCTGACTGCCGGCATTGGCTTGATTCCGCTGGTGATTGGCGGCCAAGAACCGGGGCGTGAGATTCTCTACCCGGTTGCGACGGTCATTCTTGGCGGCCTAATGACTTCGACGTTTTGTGAATTCTTGATTCACCCTGGTTTGTTTTGGAAATTCAGCGGTCAGGACGCCAAGCGATTGGTGGACGCTGATAAGGCTACTTCAGTTTAAGGAAAGCTATGATGAAGAAGATTGGTTTTACACTCGTATTAGCGGCGTTCGCTGGTTTCGTTGGATGCAATAAACCATCAGAGACCGCGATGAACACTCCCGCAAAAGTTGCTAATGACCACGGTCACGATCATAGCGACGGAGCACATGACCATAGTGCTGAAGGGCACGGGCATGGTGCCGGTCCACACGATGGCACGGTCGCTGATTGGGGCGGAGGCAAGTATCACGTTGAGTTCACAGTTGATCACGCAAAGCAACAAGCAACCATCTACATTCTCGGCAGCGACGAGAAGTCACCCTCACCGATCGATGCCAAGTCCATTGAATTGAGCATCAAAGATCCAGAAATGCTGGTGACCCTTCAAGCGTCACCTCAGGAAGGCGACGCCGAGGGCAAAGCTTCCCGTTTCATTGGAACTCATGAAAAACTCGGAGTGGTCCAAGAGTATGCCGGCACCATGACCGGTGTTATCGATGGAACGCCCTACTCGGGCAATTTCAAGGAAGAAGCCCAT